>JAFZFM010000100.1 GCA_017555865.1 Bacteroidaceae bacterium | reverse complement strand
GAGGAACTTATGCACCAGGCTACAGTATTGTCGCAGTTGCCGCTGACAACGCTCAAGCTACATCAGCTACAGCTAATAAAAGGAACTGTAATGGCCGATGAGTATGCTGCAAATCCCGATGACTTTTCACTGTTTGCCCTTGATGACTATATTGAGACTGTTATAGATTATATAGAACGTCTGCGTCCCGATATAGTGCTCGAACGTTTTGCTTCACAATCTCCTAAGGAACTTCTTATTGCACCCGATTGGGGCATAAAGAATCATGAACTGGTCGATAAAGTAAAAAAACGTATGCGTCAGAGGCATACGTGGCAGGGAAAGGCATATTGTAAATAATGCAGTTATAGTTATAATGCAACTGTCAGTTTGTTGCAATGTTTATTCGATACAACTTTCGATATGCTGCAGAATACCTTTTATGTCGCTTGGGTGAAACCATGTGACTTCGCTGTCCTTGCGATACCATGTAACCTGCTTGCGTGAATATATGCGTGTGTTCTGCTTAATCTTCTCTATTGCAAAATCAAGTGTCCATTCTCCGTCAAGGTATTTGAAAATCTCCTTGTAGCCGACAGTGTTCAGTGAATTATGCTCCTTGAGGTGCGAGAATTGCTTGACTTCATTGACTAGACCTTGCTCAATCATTATATCCACACGCCTGTTTATGCGGTCGTACAACTCCTCGCGGTCGCGTTGGAGTCCAATCTTGATTATATTGAACGGTCTCTCTTTCTTTTCCTTGGTGCGGAAACTGCTGTATGTCTTACCTGTCATATAGCATATCTCCAAAGCATGCATTACTCGTTTAGGGTTCTTGATATCAGCCTCGTTGTAGTACTCGGGATCAAGAATGCGTAACTCTGCTGCCAGTTTCTCAAGCCCCTCACGCTCATATTTTTCGAGCACCATGGTGCGTGTCTCATCGTCAACAGTAGGGATATCGTCAATTCCCTTGCACACAGCATCGATATACATCATTGAACCACCCGAAAGCAACATTGTAGGGTAGTTGGGGAATTCCTTTTCAAGCAGTTCCAGCACTTCGGCTTCGTAGCGTGCCGCACTGTAGTAATCCCCGGGAACAAGCTGCCCGACAAAGTAGTGTCTATGTCGGGCTAACTCATCTTGTGTGGGCATTGCTGTACCAATCTCCATTCCTTTATACATCTGTCGGGAGTCGGCCGAAATTATGGGGCAACCGAAGTGTTCCGCTATAGCAAAGCTGGTTTCAGTTTTACCGACAGCAGTGGGGCCGATAAGTACAACAAGGTTTCTCATTTTTAATAGTGCAGTGTATTAATACAAATCGTCGATAGAACTCATGTCCGAGATGTTATTGATGTCATAGCCATCGGGATCAAGGTCGTCATCGTTATATTCGTCACTGCCATAGAAGTCTTCGCTGAATTCATCGCTGTCGGTGCCAACTGTTGCATTTGACTTGCTCATCAATTCTTCAAAGTCAAGTGTCTGCGCCGGTGCATCGCCAACCGATTTTGTACATACAGCTTCGTCTATATCCTTACCGAATTCAATTTTGCTCAGTTCCATAAAGAATGCACGGTCACCAAGTGGGTCAAAAACATACATTAACTTCTGCTTCTCCTCCTCTACAAGGTCTCCAATCACAGTGTCTGCCATTGCATAGTTCTCGTCTTCCGACATTCCACCCATGTCCTCACGGGTAATCTCAACCTCTTTAATCCAACGGTCGTTGCATATGAAGAACGATGTCATCTGGTCATCGGGGTAGTTTACCGATTGCAGAATGGCATTATTTAAATCAATGAATGTAGCGTCCGAGTCAATTTCAATATCTCTTCTGAAGTTTTCAACTTCGTCCGACAATAGTCTGAATTTGTATACCATAATATCCTCGTTAATTTATCCAATAATTCCTCTTTCGGCCTTGCTCTCCACGAAATTGATTATTCTTTCAACCTCGGGTGTAATTTCGTGACTCTCCTTTATGCGGGCAATGGCAGTTGATACAATAGTCTTGCTCTCGTAAATCTCACGGTATGCGTCACGAATGCTCTTGATTGCTTCGTTGCTGAATCCTCTGCGACGCAGACCTACAATGTTGAGTCCTGAATATTTGGCAGGGTCGCGTGCAACAATGATAAATGGGGGCACATCCTTGTTAATGCGGCTACCGCCCTGAATCATTACATAGCTGCCGATGTGACCGAACTGGTGTACAAGTACACATGCGCTTAGAATAGCAAAATCGTCAATTTCCACTTCGCCGGCAATTTTGGTAGAGTTGCCGATTATACAACCGTTACCAACAACACTGTCGTGACCTATATGGCAGTTTTCCATAAACAAGTTGTTACTGCCAACAACAGTCTTTCCTCTTGAAGCTGTACCACGGTTAAGTGTAACGTTCTCGCGTATCATGTTGTTGTCACCAATTTCAAGTGTAGTATCTTCACCCACGAACTTGAGGTCCTGTGGTATACCACCTATAACAGCGCCATGGAATATTTTGTTGTTGTTACCCATTCGTGTTCCGCTAAGAACCGAAGCATGAGCCATAATATGGCAGTTATCGCCAATCACAACATTGTCTTCAATATAAACAAATGGTTCAATTGTACAGTTTTCACCCAATTTTGCTCCTGGATGAATGTATGCTAATGGACTTATCATAATATGATGTGTTTATTCTTTGTTTTTTATTATTTGACCTGTAAACTGTGCTT
>JAFZFM010000099.1 GCA_017555865.1 Bacteroidaceae bacterium | reverse complement strand
TGTAATGCTGGCACAGTGCGCCCACGAGCAGGAGAAGGGAGAGATTCTATACAACCAGAGGCGTTACCGCGATGCCATCACCATTTTTGCAGAGCTTGTAAAATACAACTATCCACCTGCACTGTATTATGTAGGCCGATGCTACAAAGATGGAACCGGCATAAACAAGAACCCGAAATTATCTTTAAAATTCTATCTTGAAGCTGCCAAAAGAGATTACGCCAAGGCACAATATGAACTTGCAAGAATAATTGATGAGGGAGAATGGGTTGAACGCGACGAGTCTCTGGCACTAAGTTGGTACAGCAAGGCTGCTGAACAGAATGAGCCAATGGCACTCATTGAGATGGCACGCAGATATGCAGGCGGCATATTGGTTGAACAAGATGATGAGATGTGCGAAGATATGTTGCGCAGGGCAGCCGAACTGCAACACCCCGACGGCTTGTTCGAATATGGAATATACCTAACCAACCACAACCACAACGGCATTGAATATATAAATGCTGCAGCAGAGCTGAAACACGAGAAAGCCCTTCTTTACATGTTGGAGCATGAGCACAGTGCCGGTAATTTCAAAAAAGCATACAAGCATGCCAAGGAACTGTCACTACTTGGAAACAATTACGGCACAAAGCGTATGGCCGACTACTACATGGAGGGCAAAGGTGTAAGCAAGGACAGACAGCTTGCAAAAGATCTCTACAGGGAGGCTGCAAATGCAGGCAACAGCGAAGCTGCCGAGATTTTGAAAAAGCTATAGAGAAATTATAATTGACGAGTAAACATTTTGCAATAGAGGGAGTAATTTTGTTATTTTGCAATTGCAAAAAGAATTATGATGAACCAGGAGAGAAACAACATACGCCCCAGCGCACTACAGTTGCGTTGCAAGCCTATTGAGTGCGTGCGCATAGGTTTTATAGGCCTTGGAGTACGCGCAAAAAGAGCTGTGCTGAGAATGATGCACATTCCGGGGTGCAGAGCTGTAGCCATATGCGACCTTGTTGAAGAAAACATCAGGGAGGCAAGGGATATTATCCTGAATAACGGTGGGTGTGAACCAGCTTGCTTCTGTACAAAGGACGGATGGAAAGAGGTTTGCGAAATGGCCGATGTAGACCTTGTATATATATGTACTGATTGGGCAAGTCATGCCGACATTGCAGTCTATGCCATGCAATGCGGCAAACATGTAGCAACGGAAGTTCCGGCCGCGACCACTGTCGCAGACTGTTGGCGACTTGTAGATACCGCAGAAGAGATGCAGCGCCATTGTATAATGCTTGAGAACTGTTGCTACGACGAATTTGAAATCACACTGCTCAATATGTCCCAACAAGGTCTTTTGGGCGAAATTATACACGCCGAAGGCTCATATCTTCACGACCTTAGAGAACGTATACAGACCAACGACCAGGGCGGTCGCAAATGGGGCAACTGGCAGGTGGAATTCATGAACGCCCATAACGGCAACCCCTACCCTACACACGGTCTTGGCCCCGTAGCACTTGCCATGAATATACATAGAGGCGACAGGATGAGAAGCATTGTGTCCATGTCCTCTAGACGTATTGCAGACAACAATGGTGACGGCCTCAACGGCAACATGAACAGTTCGTTGATAACAACTGCCAACGGGCATACAATATCTATACAGCATTGTATATCTTTACCGCGCCCATACAGCCGTTCGTTCCTGTTAAGTGGTACCCAAGGATTTGCCCAGAAGTACCCCTTGCCACACTTGGCATTTGCACCCGATTGCGACATAATGATTGCAGGCGAGGAACTGGAAGCGATGATGACCCGATACTGTCACCCTATTACAAAGAGGTATAAACAACAGGGGTATGAGCTTTGTGGACGCCGATGGATAGACTTTGCCATGGACAGCCGACTTATATACTGCCTCAACAATGGTCTGCCGCTTGACATGGATGTATATGACGCAGCCGAATGGAGTTGCCTTGTAGAGTTGACCGAGACTTCGGCAAAAAAAGGTGGAGTTCCGGTTGAAATTCCTGATTTTACACGCGGGCGCTGGAAGCAGGAAAATGGACACACATTCCACAACATATAAGCATTCAAACATGAAATATAATTAACTGATTCCAATATGAAAAAAGGATTACTACTTTCAATTTTAATGGCTGTCCTCTCGTTTACAGCCTATGCACAGTTGACTTCGGGCAATGCACAAAGGTACTATGCCGAATTCAAAAAGTATTTCAACGATGCCATCTGCACAGAATTGGCCACTCCATATTCTGCCATGACAGATGATGAGTTAAAAACCGCAATGAGCGCAATGCCTACAGAACTCATAAACGTTGCTCTCAAGATCAAGAATAACGACTGGGGTAAATATGAAAAGGAGTTCCGTGTAGCAAAGTTCAAGCCACACACAAACCCCATGATATGGGAGGACTATATGAATGTATATACATACAGTCTTATACCAAGCCCTACCGGAATTACCGGCAACAACGAGTATATTATGATTTTTGTTGGTGACGATGTTCCTGAAGGTGTTGAGCTTGCAGTAAACAAGGTGGATGGCAACAATGGACACGCTTTCCTTTACAACCCGCTGAAACAAGGACTGAATATGATACAGATGCCAGACCACACTGAGGCATATACTCTGTTCATAGAGTATTATGTCGATACTGACACTACTGCTACAAGCAAGAAGCTTGCGGATTACCCTGAAATTACCCTACACTTTGAGGGCGGACACGTCAACGGATACTTTGACATAACCAAGCACGACGATGCCTACTGGCGCGAGATGATTGCTGCTCAGAAGGCTGACAGCATTGCCAACTCATATACTGCGGTACAGGTTATGGGTGAAAGAGTGATGTTCCATATGACACGTGACCAGATAGCATCTGTATGCCCGAACACCATCACTGATGTTGTAAACTGGTGGGACGACCTTGTGAAATTCGAACATAAGCTTATGGGTGCCGACAAGTACTACGACCGCTGGAACGACCTTATTATGGCACGCAACGGTGTGGGAAGCTATATGTATGCAACACAGGGATTCACATACTACGAGAACAGCACCTTGCACGAGATTCTTCCTTGGAGCGCGGTATATAGCTCACCGGGCAGAATATGGGGACCAGCTCACGAGATTGGACACGTGAACCAGGGTGCAATCAATATAGTATCGTGTACCGAGGCCAGCAACAACCTGTTCTCGAATGCAATGATACACAATGTAGGAAAAACAACAACACGCGGTAGCGGTGTTTCATTCTGC
>JAFZFM010000098.1 GCA_017555865.1 Bacteroidaceae bacterium | reverse complement strand
TTGCCTTGTCAAGGTGCTCCTGCTCGTGAGCAGCAGAGAGCTGAACGCGGATACGTGCTTCGCCCTTTGGAACAACAGGATAGTAGAAACCTGTTACAAAGATACCCTCCTGGGCCATCTTCTGTGCAAACACCTGTGACAACGGAGCGTCATAAAGCATTACTGCACAGATAGCCGACTGTGTTGGTTTTATATCGAAACCGGCAGCCATCATCTTGTCGCGGAAGTAGTTCACATTATTCTGCAATTTTGTGTGGAGTTCATCACTCTCGGCAAGCATCTTGAACACTTCGATAGAGGCACCGACTACTGATGGTGGCAATGAGTTGGAGAACAAATATGGACGTGAACGTTGGCGCAGCATATCAATAATCTCCTTGCGTCCGGTTGTAAAACCGCCTACAGCACCACCGAATGCCTTACCGAGGGTACCGGTAAAGATATCGATACGTCCGTAGCAGTCGAACTGCTCGGCAACACCATGTCCAGTTGCACCCACTACACCAGCCGAGTGTGATTCGTCGACCATAACTAGTGCATTGTACTTCTCGGCAAGGTCACAGATTTTGTCCATTGGTGCCACGTTGCCG
This sequence comes from Bacteroidaceae bacterium, assembly GCA_017555865.1. Classification (GTDB taxonomy): domain Bacteria; phylum Bacteroidota; class Bacteroidia; order Bacteroidales; family Bacteroidaceae; genus HGM04593. Next base: position 9,853 of record JAFZFM010000098.1, on the reverse strand, counting down.
TCCATAGAGAACACACCATCGGTAACGATAATGCGGTAACGCTGTGCCTGAGCCTCTTGCAGACAACGCTCAAGATCGGCCATATCGGCATTTGCATAACGATAGCGTACAGCCTTGCAAAGACGTACTCCGTCGATGATTGAAGCATGATTGAGAGAATCGGAGATAATGGCATCCTCGGCTGTAAACAAGGGCTCGAACAGACCACCATTGGCGTCGAAGCATGCAGCATAGAGAATTGTATCTTCGGTCTTGAAATAATCGGCAATAGCCTTTTCAAGTTGCTTGTGATAATCCTGTGTTCCGCAGATGAAACGCACCGACGACATACCGAAACCACGCGCTTCCATTGCCTCCTGAGCAGCCTTCATAAGACGTGGATTGTTTGAGAGTCCCAAGTAGTTGTTGGCACAGAAGTTCAATGCCTTTGAGCCATCCTCGAGTGTTATCTCGGCAAACTGTTGCGAAGCAATATTGCGTTCTCTCTTATACAAACCGGCAGCATCGATTGCAGCAAGTTCATCCTTTAGGTGTTGTTGAAAATTTCCGTACATATCAATATTGTTTTAAGTTAATCGGATCGATAATCCAAAGCAACATGTTTGGACATTACAAAAATACGCTATTTTATCAAAAAGCAATGAAGCTGAAATAAAAAAACTTTTTTTGAGCAAAAAATATTTAATTACCGATGAGTTTTATAAAAATAACACTAACTTTGGAGAGTCTTTAATCAAAAGACAGAAATTACATCTATTGTAAATTACAAACAACTATAATTTTGGGGTTATGAAAAATGTACTTATCGTCGGTTCTACAGGGCAAATAGGCTCGGAACTTACCATGACACTGCGCAAGCAGATACCCAATGGCAATATTGTAGCAGGATATATTCCCGGAGCAGAACCCAAGGGCATTCTGCTGGAGAGCGGTCCTGCAGCCGAGGCCAATGTTACAAATGCAAAACAGATTGCCGAGGTTGTAGAGAAATATAATATAGACACCATATACAACCTTGCAGCATTGCTGTCGGCCGTAGCCGAAGCAAAACCTTTGCTTGCATGGGATATACAGATGAACGGTTTGCTGAACATTCTTGAAATAGCACGTGAGAAGAAGTGTGCGGTGTTCACTCCAAGTTCCATTGGTTCGTTCGGTCCGCAGACACCACACGACAATACACCACAGGATACATTGCAGCGCCCACGCACAATGTATGGTGTAACAAAGGTTGCCACAGAGTTGCTTAGCGACTACTACTATTTAAAGTATGGTGTAGACACACGCTCTGTACGTTTCCCCGGACTTATCTCTAACATAACATTGCCTGGTGGTGGTACAACCGACTATGCCGTAGAGATTTACTATGCAGCTGTAAAGGGCGAGGATTTCGCATGCCCAATCCAGGCCGGAACATTCATGGATATGATGTACATGCCCGACGCGCTGAAGGCGGCTGTAGACATCATGAATGCCGACCCAACACGTCTTATCCACCGCAATGCATTCAACGTTGCGTCAATGAGTTTTGACCCGGAGATTATCAAGGCTGCCATTCAAAAGCACATCCCCGATTTCAAAATGCACTACGAATTTGACCCTGTGCGCCAGGCTATTGCAGATTCTTGGCCAAACAACATGGACGACTCTTGCGCTCGTGCCGAGTGGGATTGGAAACCAAGCTACAATCTTGAGAGCATGACAGAAGATATGATAAAGACTTTGAAAGAGAGATTCAACAAGTAATTGTATAACACACAACAAAAAAAATGGTTGCCCCGGCAACCATTTTTTTTGTTGTTATCGATTATTTAGAGAGTTCCAGCATTCTAACTATCGGGCGCTTGGCTTCCTCTATAAGCGATTCATCGAGTTCCACTGTTGGCCACTCATATTTAAGAGTGTTGTACAGTTTCTCCAATGTATTCAAGCGCATATAGCCACACTCATTGCATGCACATGGACCGGTTGTAGGAGGTACAGGAATGAAATTCTTTTCGGGGCAGCGTTTCTGCATTTCGTGCAGAATGCCGCTCTCTGTCGCAACAATAAACTCTTTAGCCTCGCTCTGCTCGGCATAGGTAAGGATTGCCGCTGTAGAACCAATAAAATCGGCCAGGGCAAGCACGCCACTCTTGCACTCGGGGTGCGCAAGCACTTTTGCCTCTTTATGAGCGCTTTTCAGTTCAACGATCTTTTCAATAGAGAACTGCTCATGTACATGGCAACCGCCATTCCACAAAAGCATGTTTCGATGGGTAACAGCATTCAGATATCCACCCAAATTCTTATCCGGAGCAAAGATTATCTTCTCATCCTTTGGGAAACTGTCTACAACCGCACGCGCATTTGTCGATGTTACAACAATGTCGGTCAAAGCCTTTACGGCTGCTGATGTATTTACATATGCAACAACCTTGTAGCCGGGATGTTCGGTCTTGAACTTGGCCAATTCCTCGGCCGGGCAACTCTCGGCAAGCGAACAGCCGGCATTAAGGTCTGGGATAAGCACCTTCTTGTCGGGACTGAGAATTTTATTTGTCTCTGCCATAAAGTGAACACCGCACATTACAAGTATATCAGCAGTTGTCTTCTCAGCAATCTGTGCCAATGCCAGACTGTCTCCCACAAAGTCGGCAACGTCCTGTATCTCACCTGCTGTATAATAGTGTGCCAGAATAACAGCATTCTTATCTTTACACAAACGGCGAATCTCACTTCTGAGTTCAACACCCTCGGGCACTTTCTCATCGACATAGCCCTTCTCTATCCATTCCTGCTTTACCATAATTATTCTTTTACGAATGATAGTACGAAGATAACAAAAAAATAATTCACGCCAAAAAGTAAAGGGCAGATATAAACTTAATTATAACTAAAAAAACAAAAAAAGGGGCTTGAACCTGCTGACAAGACTGAAAACCTGTATCAGAAACTCATTGACACATGAACACCGCAACCACCATCTATTGCCAATGGAACTACAACAAGTTCATTCCTGGTTGCAAAAGGGGTTGTAAGCAGCAAAGCACTTCCAACACCAACTGCAGCGCCGGCAAGCACGTCCCACACATCGTGTCTTTTGGAATAGACACGCCCCCACGCCACATAACCGCCAATAACATACGCAGGCAGTCCAATTTTCCAGCCATAACGTTGCTGCAGGAATGTCGCACCGGCGAAAGCAAAACCGGTATGGTTCGAGGGGAACGAATGGTTATCACTGCCATCGGGTCGTTCCTTATCTATGGAATACTTCAATGCATAGCTCACTGCAACCTGCAAAGCCAACGATTCGCCAAGCTGCAACAAGCCCTTATTGTCTTTTTTGAGCAACGCACAGCCTGCACCAAGCGCAGCCGGTACAAACATCGCAACATCTGTAGACAGATCAATACCCTTTCTCGACTGGGAAAAGGATTGTGCAAATATTGCAGCTAGAAGAACAAAAAGCAACAGACGTTTCATAAGCCTTTAGAAAAGCACTTCAAATAAACTTTTATCATTTACACTGCAAAAATAGAGTTTTTTTACCCTGCCGCAAATTTGGAAGAGCTATTTTATAACAGAGGCGTAATCCTTAATCCATTGCTCGGAAAAACGGCTGTCAAATTTCTGCCATTTTCGTCGCAGTTCCTAATTGAAGCAATAATGAGTTAAAAATAAGTATTATAGAGACAAGCGTAACGATAAAAGAGCCTTTTAGGCTACCTCATTCATTATTCAAGTTCAATAACAGTAATGCCTGCACCGCCGAACTGCACATGCTCGTCGTGGAAATTCTTTACAAAAGGCAAAGTGCTGAGATATTGACGAACAAGTGTACGCAGTATGCCATTGCCGGTACCGTGCAACACACGTAACTGATGGGCATTACACACCACCGCGTCATCAATAAAATAGCCTACAGCCTGCACAGCCTCTTCGCCACGCATTCCACGTATATCCATATCGGATTTGAAATTCAAGCGCTTATTGTGTAGCTGGTCCTGCGTTTCCGATGTAAGGAAAGAGACCTTGCGGACCTCTTCTTTTGGGGCTTCGGCTGGCTGTAACCTACCGATGGGCACCGTTGACTTTATAGCCCCAAAACGGACTACCGCAGAGTTTTTGGACAGCGACATAACCTCACCGACTGATTGTTGCCCGGCAATGCGCACATACATACCCACAACAATTTCGGGTTGTTTGCGGACCGGTTGCTGTTGTTTTACGTCGCCGGCAGCAGACTCGCCACTTCCCTTCTCTTTTTTACCATTCTTCTTGCGTTCCTGGCGGGCAAGAATCTTTGCCATCTCACGGTCGGTCTGCACCTGCTGTTTCTGACGTGCAAGTTCCTCGAGTTGTTTGCTGAAATCGGTAAGTTCCTGACGCGCCTGACGTGTACGTTCTTTCTCGGCCTTAGCCTCGACAATTGCGCGTATTGTATTCTCTATCTTGGCATTGGCTTCACGTAACAGGCGCTCTGCCTCAAGACGGGCATCCTTCAGAATCTGCTTTCGGTTTGTCTTCAACTCATCGGCAGAGTCCTGAACCTTACCAAGCATTTCGTCGAGTTCCTTCTCCTTTTGATGGACATTCTTACGTTTGCTCTCCCAATATCGCTTATCTCGCACAATATCCTGCAAATATTTGTCACTCTGGATATAGTCACTGCCCACAATCTGCGAAGCGTCGCTTATCACATCCTCGGGAAGCCCTATCTTGCGCGCAATCTCAACAGCAAAAGAGCTGCCCGGATTACCTATCTGTAATTGGAAAAGAGGGCGCATTTCGCCACGGTCGTACAGCATTGCACCATTCACAACACCCGGTGTAGAATCGGCAAAATGTTTAAGGTTCTGGTAGTGAGTTGTTATAATACCGTAGGCTCCACGCTCATTGAAACGCTTCAGCAACGCCTCGGCTATGGCCGCACCAATCAAAGGCTCTGTACCGCCACCAAACTCATCTATAAGAATAAGCGAAGCTGCATTGCAGTTCTTTAGGGTATTCTTCATATTCAACAGATGGCTAGAGTAAGTACTCAAGTCATCCTCAATACTCTGTTGGTCACCGATGTCGATGAACAGGCTCTTGAAAATACCGGCACGGCTACGTTCATGCACCGGTATCAGCATTCCGCACTGCAACATGTATTGCAGCAGACCGGCCGTTTTAAGACACACAGACTTTCCACCGGCATTAGGACCGGAGATAAGCAGTATACGACGCTCACCCTCCAACTGTATATCAAGTGGCGACATTCTGCGCCCATGCTTGCGCAATGATTTCTCAAGTAGCGGATGGTAGGCAGCCCCCCAGTCCATTAAAGGACGATTCGAGAAAGAGGGCTTTATTGCATTGAACATGATTGAAAGTTCGGACTTTGCACGTATGAAATCCATCTCACCAAGGAAATCATATGCCTGCAGCAACTGTGGAACACAAGGACGCAACTCCGATGAGAATGCCGACAGAATAGCTATTATCTCCCTCTTTTCTTCAGCTTCAAGTTCACGTATACGGTTATTAGCCTCAACAACCTCGGCTGGTTCTATGAATACAGTCTTTCCACTAGCCGACTCATCGTGTACAATACCGCCCATCTTGCGTTTGAGCGCAGGCGCAACAGGAATCACAAGACGACCGTCTCGCATGGTCGGCGAGGCATCTTTCTCCACAAGTCCCTCGGACTGGGCGCGACGAAGAATGGAGTTCAACGTTCTTGAAATACTGCCCGATGTGCGCACCAGTTCGCCACGTATGCGGGCAAGGGTCGGCGAAGCACTGTCTTTCACAGCGCCAAACTTGTCTATTATGGAATCTATATCGCGTATGATTCGGGGAAAACTCTCTACATCACCTGCACGGCTACGCAGAGATGGATACAGCGGTTTATCCTCGCCATCAGTAGCGTCACCGCCCTGCTTGCGCAACAACAACAGTATGCGCCCGATGGTATCAAGTGAACGACGCAGTGAGAAAAGTTCATCGGCACTCATATACATGCCCTCTATGCGTATCCTTTGCAACGGTTCGCGCACATCAAAGAAAAAGTCGGATGGGAAACCGTCCTCAACCTGCATAAGACGCACGAACTCAACAACTTCGTTGAGACGTATATCAATAGTGTCATAATCGGTCATGAAGGTCATATCATCAACCCTCTCCCTGCCAAGAGTACAAAGACAGCACTCCTTGAGCATGCGCCTTACGACATCGAACTCTATTCTATTTTCAAAATCTTGCGGATATATCATCTTACATTACATTTCCGGCGCGAAGATACATCAAAATTAAGGAACAGCAGTTGTGTTTACATCATTTTGTTTCCTCTTGTCAGTTCAATTGCCAACTATTTGCCAACAGCATATCTTGCATAAGAGCAACAACAAGGTTTATTTTGCACATGAAACAAATATTTACACGGAAATCAGCCCTAAATAACAATTAATAATAAATTATTTTATATTTTTGCAGTTAATTGGGTTTCAACCACAAACTTGAAAACAAAATACAAACAACTTATATAAAATTATTGTTATGAAATTAACCCCAAAAACAATCAAGGCCATGCTTGTATCGGCCGCTATGCTTATTGCAGGCAGCGCTCCTTTACAGGCTTTCGCCGCAAACAGCAGCAAAGAGGAAGCTGTTGTAAATGCAGTGGTACAGATTAACCCCACTACAGTTGAGGTTCGTTTGAACGATGGTAGCAAAGTTACCCTCGATTTCTATGGCAAGAACATTTTCCGTATGTTCCGCGATATCAATGGCGGCATCATGCGCGACCCTGTAGCCACCCCAGAAGCAAAGATCCTTGTTGGCAACCCACGCAAGAATGTAGGTGCGCTGAATGTAAAGGAGAACGAAAAGAGCTACACTATTTCTACCGAGAAAGTTGAAATTACAATCTGCAAGAAAAGCGGTGCAATCAAAACCAAGAACCTTGTAACAGGCGAGATTGCTTTTGAGGAGACAGAACCGGTCATTTTCAAGAATGCCAAGACAACCATTACACTCAAGGCTGCCGAAGGAGAGTACTTCTATGGCGGTGGTGTACAAAACGGCCGTTTCTCACACGCCGGCAAAATCATCAGTATTGAGAACCAGAACAGCTGGACCGACGGCGGTGTTGCTTCACCCGCACCATTCTTCTGGTCTACAAAGGGATATGGTTTCATGTGGCATACATTCCGCAAGGGTAAATATGACTTTGCTGCAACAGAAGCCGGAAAAGTAACATTAATGCACGAGATTGATTATCTTGATGTATTTTTCATGGTAAGCGACAATGCTGTTGCATTGCTGAACGATTTCTACCAACTCACAGGTAACCCAGTACTCATGCCAAAGTTCGGTTTCTACATGGGACACCTCAATGCATACAACCGCGACTACTGGGTTGAGAGTAAAGACAGCAACGGCATGCTCTACGAGGACGGCAAGCGTTACAAGGAGAGCCAGACCGACAATGGCGGAACAAAAGAGACACTGAACGGCGAAAAGAACAACTATCAGTTCTCGGCACGTGCTGCTGTAGACCGCTACCTTTCACAGGACATGCCTCTTGGTTGGTTCTTGCCTAACGACGGTTACGGTGCCGGCTATGGCCAGACCGAGACTCTTGACGGCAATATACAGAACCTAAAGAACTTTGGTGACTATGCACGCGAGAATGGCGTTGAGATAGGTTTGTGGACAGAGTCGAACCTGCACCCAAGAGAAGGTGTTCCAGCATTGTTGCAACGCGACATCGTAAAGGAAGTTGGTGTTGCCGGTGTACGCGTTCTAAAGACAGACGTGGCATGGGTAGGCGCAGGATACTCATTCGGTCTAAACGGTGTAACAGACGCAGCAGCTGTCATGACACAATATGGAAACAACGCACGTCCTTTCATCATTTCACTTGACGGCTGGGCAGGTACACAGCGCTACGCAACAATATGGAGCGGTGACCAGACCGGTGGCGAGTGGGAGTACATACGTTTTCACATCCCCACATTCATTGGCTCGGGTCTCTCGGGACAGCCCAACATTACATCCGATGTAGACGGTATCTTCGGTGGCAAGAATGTTCCTGTATTCGTTCGCGAATATCAGTGGAAGACATATACCCCAATGATGCTCAATATGGACGGTTGGGGTGCCAACGAGAAATACCCTCATGCACTTGGCGAGCCTGCCACTTCAATCAACCGCACATATATGAAGATGAAGTCAGAGCTTATGCCTTACACATACAGCATCGCACGCGAGGCTGTTGACGGCAAGCCTATGATTCGTGCCATGTTCCTCGAGGATGAAGCCAATACATTCACCATGGGAACAGCTACACGCTACCAATACATGTATGGTCCATACATGCTCATTGCCCCTATCTACCAGAACACAGCAATGGACAAGGATGGCAATGATATACGTAACAACATCTACCTGCCAGAGGGCACATGGTTCGACTATTTTACAGGCGAGAAGTATGAAGGCGGACGCATTATCAACAACTTTGACACTCCACTCTGGAAACTCCCCGTATTTGTCAAGGGCGGTGCAATAATCCCAACAACAAACCCCAACAACAACGTAAAGGATATCGACAAGGCATTGCGCATGTACGAATTGTACCCATTGGGCACAACTTCATTCACAGAGTATGACGATGATGGTGTTACAGAACTCTACCGTTCAGGCGAGTTCACAAGCACACTTATTGAGCAGAACAGTGATGCCAAGGGTAACGTAACTGTAACAATCAACCCCACAAAGGGTAACTTCAACGGTTTTGTAAAGGAGAAGGTTACCGTATTCAAGGTAAATGCGAGTGCAGCTCCCAAAAAGGTTGCAGCAACTGTAAACGGCAAAAAGGTTAAACTTAAAAAGGCAAAGACTATTGAGGATTTCAACAATGGCGAGAACGTATGGTTCTATGACGCACAGCCAAACCTCAACCGCTTTGCAACAAAGGGTACCGATTTTGAGAAAATCGAAATAATCAAGAACCCTGTAATCATGGTAAAGGTTGCCAAGAGCGATGTTACTGCAGGTGCAACCACACTCACAATCAAGGGTTACAAGTTCAACATTACAAGCACTTTGGTTGCAAACGAAGGCGCATTGGAAGCACCTAAGGCTGTAATCACAGACGAGAACTGCCAGGCATACACAATTACTCCTACATGGGAGAAGGTTGCAAATGCCGACTACTATGAAATCATGTTCCAGGGCCGTTTGTACAGCACTATAAAGAACACAAGCCTGCTGTTTGAGGATTTGACTCCTGTTACAGACTACACATTCGCAGTTCGCGCAGCAAACAAGAGCGGTGTATCTGAATGGAGCGAAATCAAAGCTACAACAAAGAGCAACCCTCTTGAGTGGGCTTTGACAGGAGTTTCTGCAACAACAAGCTGCCCCAACCAGGGTGGTCAGGGTGCTAACCGTCTGTTCGACTTCGAAGAGGGTAACATCTGGCACACAGCATACGGTGTAGGCGCTGTTCCATTCGAGATGGTCATCGACCTCAACGGTATGTCAATACTCGACAAACTACACTACCTTGGTCGCGAGGATGGTGGTAACGGTACTATAACAAAAGCTACCATCTGCTACAGCACCAACAAGGAGACATGGAGCGAACCTGTAGCCATCAATTGGGATCGTACACCAGACACCAAGGTATTCACATTAGAGGGCAATCCTAAGGCGCGTTACATCAAGATCAATGTAACAGAGGCTGTGGGCAACTTCGGTTCTGGTCGCGAAATGTACATCTTCAAAGTTCCTGGAAGCGAGACATACATCTCGGGCGACATCAATAAGGACAAGAAGGTTGATGAGAACGACCTCACATCATACCTCAACTACACCGGTT
>JAFZFM010000097.1 GCA_017555865.1 Bacteroidaceae bacterium | reverse complement strand
CATTGTGAGGCAGCGGTGTTACGTCCACGATCTCTGTAACCTCGATACCGGCACCATGTACTGTACGGATAGCCGACTCACGTCCGTTACCGGGACCTTTAACATATGCTTTCACTTTACGCAAGCCCAAATCGAATGCAATCTTTGAGCAAGCCTCAGCGGCCATCTGAGCTGCATAAGGAGTGTTCTTCTTAGAACCTCTGAAGCCCATTTTACCGGCAGAAGACCATGAGATAACCTGTCCCTCGTCGTTAGTAAGGCTAACGATAATGTTGTTGAATGACGAGTGAACGTGAAGCTGTCCGTTTGCACCGACCTTCACATTTCTCTTTTTTGTTGCAACTGTTTTCTTTGCCATATTAATTACTTATTTATTTCGTAGCTTTTTTCTTGTTAGCAACTGTTTTCTTACGTCCCTTACGTGTACGTGCGTTGTTCTTAGTGCTCTGACCACGAACAGGCAAACCGATACGGTGACGAATGCCACGGTAGCAACCGATATCCATCAGTCGTTTGATATTCAACTGGATCTCAGAGCGGAGGTCACCCTCTACCTTGTACTCAGCGCCAATTACCTCACGGACTTTGGCTGCCATATCGTCTGTCCAGTCCTGAACTTTGATATCTTTATCTACACCCGCCTTAGCGAGGATTTTGGTAGCACTGCTGCGTCCGATACCATAAATGTATGTCAACGCAATCTCACCTCTTTTGTTCTGAGGGATGTCTACACCTACTATTCTTATAGCCATATACGAATATATATTATTTAATTATCACAATAAATTAACCCTGACGCAACTTGAACTTGGGGTTCTTTTTGTTAATCAAATACAAACGTCCGTTACGACGAACGATTTTGCAATCAGGGGTGCGTTTCTTGATAGATGCTTTTACTTTCATAATATTTATTTTTTATTTATATCGGAATACGATTCTGCCTTTGGTCAAATCATAAGGAGACATTTCAATGCGCACCTTGTCGCCGGGGAGAATTTTAATATAGTGCATTCTCATTTTTCCCGAAATGTGAGCAATTACCTCATGTCCGTTCTGCAATTCTACGCGGAACATGGCATTCGATAATGCCTCTACAATTGTACCATCTTGTTCAATAGCATTCTGTTTAGCCATACTAATAACCTTTACTTCTTAAAACTTCTTCAACAAACTCAAAAGAGGATAAAATGTCTGCGCCGTGTCTGCCGACTGCCACAGTGTGTTCAAAGTGAGCGGCATTTTTGCGGTCGCGTGTCTTTACCGTCCATCCGTCGCGTTCCATGAATATCTGGCGTTTGCCAAGGGTGATCATCGGCTCGATGGCGAGGCACATTCCCTCGCGCAACTGCAGTCCGTTGCCCTTTCTGCCATAGTTCGGAACCTCGGGAGCCTCGTGCATGTCGCGGCCGATACCGTGACCTACAAACTCGCGCACAACACCGAATCCGTTGGATTCACAATGTGTCTGGACTGCGCTTCCGATGTCTCCCAGACGTTTGCCGTGAACGGCCTGTTCAATTCCTAAATAGAGCGACTCTTTTGTTACCTGCAAGAGCTTCTTTGTCTCTTCGTCTACCTCGCCCACACAGAACGTGTAGCACGAATCGCCGCAAAAGCCGTTTAATAAGGTACCACAATCTACCGAGATTATGTCTCCCTCTTTCAAGGGAACATCGTTTGGTATTCCGTGAACAACCACCTCATTTACCGAGGCACATATTGATCCGGGAAAAGGTTTTCCTTCGTAGTTGGGGTACCCCTTGAACGTCGGAATCGCGCCATTGTCGCGAATAAACTCCTCGGCAACCTTGTCGAGCTGACGGGTGGTGACACCCGGCTCTATTATTTTAGCTACTTCGGCAAGCGCTCTGCCTACTAGCAGATTACTCTGCCGAAGTAGTTCTATTTCGTCTGCTGTTTTAAGAAATATCATTCTTAATTTAGATTAACCCATACGACCTTTAATATGGCCTGATTTCAAAAGACCATCGTAATGTCTCATCAACAAGTAGCTTTCGATCTGCTGAAGTGTGTCAAGAACAACACCAACAAGAATCAAAATTGAAGTACCACCAAAGAATTGAGCAAACTCTTGCTGCACGCCGAACACACCTGCGAATGAGGGGATAATGGCGATTAAAGCGAGGAAGAGTGAGCCGGGCAGTGTTATGCGCGACATAACCGTATCGATATATTCTGCTGTGGGCTTGCCGGGTTTGATTCCGGGGATAAAGCCGTTATTGCGTTTCATATCCTCAGCCATCTGAACCGGATTGATGGTGATAGCTGTGTAGAAGTATGTGAACACGATAATAAGCAAAGCGAATATAAGATTATATACCCACGATGTGTGGTCCAACATCAATCTCATGAAAGTGGGGATGTCTGCCTCGGTGTACAAACCTGTGAACACGAGAGGAATGAACATGATTGCCTGTGCAAAGATAATGGGCATTACGTTTGCGGCATTCACCTTCAAGGGAAGATACTGACGAGCACCACTGAATGTTGCGCCGTTAGCAGTCTGCTTTGCATACTGCACGGGAACTTTGCGAGTACCTTGCAACAATGCGATTGCACCACATATAACCAGAAGTAAAAATACAATCTCAAGAAGGAACATGATTACACCACCACCTGTAGCTGCTGTCATGCGAGATACGAACTCCTGCATGAAGGCCTGGGGCAAGCGTGCGATAATACCGATCATGATAATCAATGATACACCATTACCTACGCCCTTATCTGTGATGCGCTCACCCAACCAGAGAACGAACATACTACCTGCTGCGAGAATGATTGTGGATGACACCATGAAGAGTGTCAAGTTCACAGACTCATTGAACGCGCCAGCAGCTGTGTAGCGCAAGTTAGCCAAGTAAGAGGGAGCCTGAACCAACAGAATCAACACGGTCAAATAACGTGTGTACTGGTTGATCTTGCGACGACCACTCTCGCCCTCGCGCTGCATCTTCTGGAAATAGGGAACCGCCATCGCCAACAACTGCAATACGATAGATGCCGTGATGTAGGGCATGATACCGAGTGCAAAGATTGAAGCGTTAGAGAATGCACCACCCGAGAACATGTCAAGCAACGACATCAAGCCGCCACTTGTCTGTTCCTGGAGCTGTGAGAGCTTGCTGGGATCAATACCGGGCAACACCACAAATGAACCGAAACGGTAAATTGCGACGATAGCGATAGTGATACCCAAGCGCATTCTCAGGTCCTCAATTTTCCAGATGTTTTTTAATGTCTGGATAAATTTAAGGTTAGATAACTTATTAGCCATTTTTTAGAGCTTTACTACTGTTCCACCAACTGCCTCAATAGCCTCGATAGCTTTTTGAGAGAAAGCGTGAGCCTCAACTGTCAATTTCGCGCTGAGTGTTCCGTTTGCAAGAACCTTAACAAGCTGGTTTGCAGAAACGAAACCTGCTGCGATCAACTCTGCGATGTTGATTGTCTCCAATGACTTCTTCTCGGCAAGTGCCTGAAGTGTAGACAAATTGATAGCCTTGTACTCTACACGGTTTACATTCTTGAAACCGAACTTGGGAACGCGACGCTGCAAAGGCATCTGACCTCCCTCGAAACCGATCTTCTTCTTGTAACCCGAACGTGACTTGGCACCCTTGTGACCACGGGTTGAGGTACCGCCTCTACCCGAGCCTGTTCCGCGACCAATTCTTTTGCGAGCTTTTACTGAGCCTTCGGCGGGCTTCAGATTATTTAATTTCATAGCCAAATCTTTTAAAAATTAATTACTCTTCAACAATGGCAACCAAATGCTGAACTTTCTTAATCATACCACGAACAGAGGCATTATCTTGACATTCAACCACCTTGTTCATTTTTGTAAGGCCCAGTGCATCAAGTGTGAGCTTCTGAGTCTTGGGAGCGCCGATGCGGCTTCTCACCTGTTTTACTTTGATAGTAGCCATTATAATTCTCCTTATCCGTTAAAAACTTTACTCATACTTACACCTCTGTT
>JAFZFM010000096.1 GCA_017555865.1 Bacteroidaceae bacterium | reverse complement strand
ATGTCAAGCAGTTCCTTGATGATATTTCGCGTCTTGCCGCATGTGATGGAAGTTGGGTGATTCCCGTTCTTGAGGCTACAGGACCAAGAAGTCGCCCAACTCAGTTCCATTTCTGTTATAATAGCAACAAGCATGATAGTAGCTATGATGACCCTGCAAGTCTTGTGAAGGATTATTCTTTATTTGACGCTCTTTATGGTAATCTGGAAAAAACTTTGGCAGGGAAGTATGATTACAAATGTGACAAGAATGAGTTCTATGCTGTTGGAAAAGCTAATTTTGGACATCGCATAGTTGCGAATAATATATTCACTTTGCGTGTTGAAGCTTTTATATGGATATATGACAGCCGATATCTGGCTATTGCAAAGGACTTGGCTGACTCATTCCATAATGTCCTTGAACCGGAACGCGAACAGGTTACTCCGCCGGAGATGCTTAAACGCCCCGAGGGAAAGGATTTTGGTATGCAGGACTATGTGGATTGATGTGTTATGGAACTGTTGAAAAGATTTTACGGGATAAACAGCAAGTCGGGAGGCGAGGATGCAATAAAGGGCTTCTTTATGGAGCAGCTCGCTGGCCTGGAATTGGCTGTTGAGGAGGATGCTTTTGGCAATATCTTTATAACTAAAGGTGTTGCCGATAGCTATCCTGGTGTTACAGCACACCTTGACGAGGTACATGCACCGTCTGAAAGGAACATTGTTGTAGACGGTGACATGATATATGCTGTTGATGGCTGTGGGGAGCGCGTCGGTATTGGCGCTGATGACAAGAATGGCCTGTGGATAATAACCCGTCTGTTGCATACGAAACCGGTGCTGAAGGTGGCTCTGTTCGTGCAGGAGGAACGTGACGGTGAAATGGCCGGTTGCCGTGGCTCAAGGGCTTGCTCGCTTGATTTCTTCAATGACGTGCGTTATTTGCTTGCCGTTGACCGCAAGGGTGACAGTGAGGTGGTTACTGTGGGCAAGGGTGATATACGTCTTTGTGACGATGCAATGTTCCCCATTGAGGTTTTGCAGAAGTATGGATATGAGTGTGTGCCGGGTGGACGTACCGATGTGGTTGCATTGAAGGAGCGTGGCCTGCAGATACCGTGTTGCAACATAAGCTGTGGATACTACAATGCCCATAAGGCCGATGAGTATACGATGTTTACTCACCTTGAAAAGGCATTGGCTTTTGTTGATGAGTTATTGGATAAAATAGTTTAAATTCCCTTTAAGGTATGTATATAGTTAAAATCACGAATGGTAGGGTTGAACTCTACAATGAAAGAGGGTGTTATCAAAGGGCTATAGTCAGTAGCAATGCTGTTTTTGCCGATATTGATATGACTCAGACGAAAATTGTTGTTACTAAGACAAATGGCAAGGTTGAACTCTATAATGAGAGAGGCTGTTATCAAAGAACCATTTATCATGGCAATGCAACTCAGGCCCGATGGGCTGGTAGTGACATCGCAGTCTATCTGAGTGATCATATAGAGTTGTATAGCGATAGAGGGTGCTATATCAGAAGAATTTGACAATTGGAATAACAGCAAAGCGAGAACTCCCATTGGGGGGTCTCGCTTTGCTGTTATCACTATTTTGCTGTTATCACTATTTTGCTGTAATTACTCCTCTGTTGCCTTTATGTAATTGATTACCGGGTTGGCGTACATCTCAAGGATCTTTGTGCGGCAGAAGTCGTCGTCGCGGTTCGGCAGGTCGACCTTCTCAATCTGTCCCTGCAGGTATGCGTCGAGCTTTGCCTTCTCCTCGGCAGTGTACTTGTCGGCGAAGCGTGTGTCGCCTGTCAGCAACTCATAGAAGTAGTAGTTGATGGCCCAGAACTTGTAGTTCTTGTGGATGTGCTTGTCTATGATGCGTGCCACGGCTGCGGTTTTCTCGTTCTTGCCCAGTGAGCGGTCGATGGCGTCAATCTCGTCATTGATGCATGCGGCAACGTGGTAGTGTATGCCACCTTTGTAACCGAACATTCCGGCCTTCATGTTGATGAGGTCGTCCATAGGTGACTTCTTGTGCTCTGGGTTGTCGCGCTTCTGCTGGAACTCCTTTGCCTTGAGGTAGTCACAAGGGTCGTACTCGTATGAGATTGTGGTGGGGGCGATGTTCAGCACCTTGAGCGCATCGATGATGTCGCCGCCACTGTACATCGAGAGCATCTTGATGAGTCCCTCCTGTGTGCGGTCGTTGCTGTCCTTGGCACGTCCCTCGCGCTGTGCAATCCAGATTGGCTGCTTGCGCTCGGTGATGGTGTGGTGTATGTATGATGAGAGTCTCTTTGACGATGCGAGCATCTCCCTGATAGAGGCCGAGCGCTGTACGATGAAGCTGCGGTTGACGCGAACGAGCTTCTTGATCCATGGACGGATGAGCAGGTTGTCACCGATGGCTATCTCCACGGTGTTGCCCACTGTCTCCACAAAGAGGATGCAAAGGAAGGCCGAGTCCATGATGATGTCGCGGTGGTTTGACATGCACAGCGATGCAGCCATCTCCTCCTTGTTGTCGTAGCTTACGGTGAGGCCGGTTGCCAGTTTCTGGGCTACACCCTTTACGAATGGGTAAACGATGTTCTTCTGGAACTCCAGGTTGTCCTTTGAGGCGCGCATTGCAGCTGCAATCTGCTCGAAAGGCATTCCCTGGAATGCATATCCTATTGCTGCCTGGAACTCGGGGTCGGCAATAAGTTCTTCAAATACCTGCGGCAGTTCTTCGGGCAGGTAGGGGCGGATTTCGTCGTATTCTGCTGGAATCATATGTGTGATTTTAAATGTGTTTTCTAATTGGTTTGACTGGTACAGCGCCTCTTTTGTAGCACTATACTAGTGCAAGATACGGCAAATTATTTCAATAAACAATTAGAAGCTGTTTAGAAGCTGTTTAAATTTATATCGTTAAGTTTTTTATAGAGCAAAAATAGGGTGTTTTATTATTTTTTGTAGGGCGCGTAGCGGGCTACGTAACCGAGAAAAAGAAGAAAACAGACATTTTTGAATAT
>JAFZFM010000095.1 GCA_017555865.1 Bacteroidaceae bacterium | reverse complement strand
TTTTTTTACATTTTTTCTATAAAAAAACGTCCAAAACTTTTTTTATTCAAAAAAAAACATATACCTTTGCAACGCATTTAGGAATTGGGCTATGGTGTAATGGTAACACTGCAGATTCTGGTCCTGCCTTTCCTGGTTCGAGTCCGGGTAGCCCAACCATCAAGGTTCTGCTTTTGCAGAACCTTTTTTTGTCTTTTATCGGCTTACGGTTGTTAAAAAAGGTTCCTTTATATAGAAAATGTATATAATATCGTATCTTTGCCGAAAATATTACAAAAACTGAATAATTATTAGTCGATGAAAAAACTGGTTATTGCTTTGCTTGTTGCCATAGTGGCTGTTTTTACTGCCGGTGCACAGCGTTTGCGTTTCAGTATATCTGTAGCTCCCGATTCTATAACAGGGGATATGAAACTTTACGTGAATCCGCTTAATGTCAAACTTGAGGAGGGTAAGGCTACCCCTTTGCGTCTCAGAGACGGTGTTTTTACAGGCGGTGTCCCAAAGTCAGATTCAGGCTTTTATCAGCTTGTTGTTGTGAGTGGCAACTCACAGATGATAGCTCCTGTATATTTCAGCGATTCCGTAGCGCCTATTTTCAGTGTCGAAATTATCGACAGGAATATATTTGTAAAGGGTGATGTGGAGAATAAGGCTCTTACAGCATTGAATGCATTGCTTGGTAATCTCGACCGCCACCTGTGGACCAAGCAGGGATTGAGCAGTGATGATATCTACAAGGCCATTCTCTTTTGTGTAGAGGAGAGTGCGGAGTTGTCCAAGGTTTCCTGTATTTCGCCTGCTGTTGCCGAATATATGGCTATATATACATATGTGAGGGCGAGCAATGCCTATGAGTATCTGCCAAGAGCACAGAATATAAATAAGGAAGATATAACTTTTGCCAAGAGTGATATACTGCCATCGGCTGTATCTGTCCTTGATAATGATTTGTCGGCGCTTTTTATACAGGTTGCACAAATGGTTATTGACGATATGCCTGTAAAAGCGTCATTGAACGAAAAACTTGAGATTCTGTATTCTACATATAAGAACGAGGCGTTGCGTTTGAAGGTTGCTGCCCTCTTGGTGGAGCGCTATCTCCTCCAACACAACTATGCGGCCGACTTTGAGGGTGGTCTTGCTGTTCTAGAAGAGGTTACAGCAAAGTATGCTCTTCCCCAAAAATATGTGCACGAATATCAAAAACGCAAGTCTACCATAGTTGGTGCAGCATTCCCTGCCGATGTCCAGTTGGTTGATGTTGATGGCAATGTGGTTGATTTTGCTGAATTCAAGGGTAAGTATGTATATGTGGATATGTGGGCATCGTGGTGCGGTCCTTGTTGTCGCGAAGTTCCTTATCTTCAGGAACTTGAAAAGGGTCTTGAGAATAAGGATGTAGTATTTGTTTCAATCTCATCCGACGCTGACACTACGTCGTGGAAGAACAAGATGGCAGAACTTGGCATGCATGGAAACCAGTTGCACGACAGGAATAATACTCTTGGAACAGCCTTGAATGTCAGGGGAATCCCATTCTTTGTAATCTATGACAAAGAAGGTAAGCTACATACCTATGGGGCAATGCGTCCAAGTACGGGCGAACAGCTAAAGAAATTCCTTGAGGAACTCCGTTAAAAAAAGTTTTGGTGTTAAAATGTCAATCGATTTATGAATTGATTGACATTTTTTTTGTGGTTTGCTGTAATATTGCTACTTTTGCCTCCCTTTTGTACAGAAAAGTACTTTAATTGATAATAAAATTTAAACTTATGAAGAAAAACTACTTTATGTTGGTTTGCCTTATGCTTTTTATGGCAGTACAGGCAACAGCTCAGGTAAGTAGCATTGTTGACTTGTTCGGTAAGTACAAGTTTACTGCTACTGTAGAGTTTACAGCTGATGGTGAGGCTTATAAGAGCCAGTTGCCAAGCGAATCAGACGCTGTGATTTCAGAGGACGGAACCTATATCGCAAAGATTGTAGGTTTTGCAGGTTCTCAGACACAGCAGAACATCAATGCAATCAGCATTGAGCAGAATATGCTCAAGGTTCTCAACCTCAACAATCCTGCATTGTGGGGTAATGGCCTTTTGCTCGCCAATGAGAATGGCGACAACCCTTATGGTGTCTTTGATAGAACTGCAGGAGAGAATGGCGAGTGGGTTGTTGAGAGTTATGGTCCTGTGTACTACACATTTGATCCTGCTACAAAAGAAATCTCAATCCCTGACTTTACTGTTGTTACAATGAGTGACTACACTGCAGCAAAGGGAACTGTTATTGCAAAGTACACAAATGTGAAGATGACTCTTGTTGAGGCTGCAACAGTTGAAGTTGCCGATATCAGCGGTAATTGGGACTTCAAGGCTGGTAGCAGCACATACAGCACAATGGCCGGTTCAACAATTCCTACAGAGTTTGTCATTTCGCTCGCCAAGACCGATGATAACAACAGAGCATACGATGCGACATTTGCAATTGAGGGCTTTGAGGCAATTACTTTGCCTGCAACATTCGACGGTAACTCACTCTCCATCGCATACGATGCTACATACCTTGACGCAACTAATGGTATCCGTTTCGGTAACATAAACGGTAGCGCTGTAAAACAGGGTTCTATTGAGTTCAAGAGTCAGTCCGAGACTGCTTTTTCGCTTTACAGCGGTTTCTCTTTTATTGTTGACTCTATTGGCAAGAACAAGGCCGGTGATGCCGATTCTACATACGTTAAATTGCAGCAGTGGTACATGGATGGCACTATGAAGTTGCCTTCAGAGGCTCCTGCATTTGACTGGGCTGGTGTGTACAACGTGAAGGGTGATTTGTATGTTAAGGATGCTGCCGGTTTCGAGTGGCCTACTGAATTCCAGTTCGAGGTTACATACTACGAGACAAGCGATATCTATTGTGTGACAAGCATATTCGGTACCGACATTTCAGGAATCAACTACGGCGGTCTCATGTTTACTCCTGCCGAGGATGGCAAGAGTGTGGAGATCAAAACCGGTAACCTTGTTTCATTGGGCGGTGGCAACTTTATGAAGATTCTTGACATGAACCTTACAACAAGTTCAATCAAGATGACTGTAGGTGCCGATGGTACTATGTCTATTATGGGTATTTCTGTTGCAACAGGCGAGTATGGCAGTACTTCCAACGAATTGAATGCATACTATTCTAACCTTGTTGTTACAAAAGAGGCTGCCGAGGAAGAGGCTCCTGCATTCAGCTGGATTGGTCAGCACGTTGTGAAGGCCGGTAAGGTTGATTCTTACGATAATAAAGAGTATCCAGCAGAGTTTACTATGACAGTAAGCGATGTTGACGGTACCACTTTTGTAACAGAGTTCTTGGGCAACAATGTAGTTAGCATGAACTATGGCGGTATTAC
>JAFZFM010000094.1 GCA_017555865.1 Bacteroidaceae bacterium | reverse complement strand
GTCACTCCCGAGGAGAATACAGACAATGCTACAATCCTGCTTAAATACGAGAACGGTACAAATGCCGTAATCAACTATTTTGCCAATGGTTCTAAATCCTATGCCAAGGAGCGTTTCGAGGTATATTCGCAGGAACGTGTCTTTGTTCTCGACAACTGGCGTCGTCTCGAAGGTTTTGGTGCCAAGGGCTTCTCAAAGATGACTTGCTCAATGGATAAGGGACAGAAGAACCTTTTTGCCCAGTTGAATGATCGCATAACAAAGGGTGGTGAACCGCTTATTCCGTTCGATAGCATTGTAAACACTACAATGGCTTCGTTTGCAGCAATTGAATCTTTGAAATCGGGCGAGTGGGTTGTAGTCAATGGCTAAACTTGGACTATATTTCAGTACAATAGTACGTCTTAGCGGTAAGCAGGTACTCTATCAGTGCCTGCACCGTTTGCGTGGCAAATGCCGCAGTCTTTTGTCATTAAAGCATAGATTCGACTGTTACAAGGTGGGCGAGGTGTTGAAACTGGCCACACCTGTATCCAAGTATGAATCGTGCAAGGGTGATGTGTTTACATTCCTGAACCAGTCATCCAGTTTCACGGGAGTGTGGAACGTTGATGAGCGTGGTCCTCTGTGGAATTTCAATATAAATTACATGGAATACCTTCTGCAACCTTCAATGAGCCCCGAAGATGGCAAGAAGTGGATATTCCGCTTTATTGATGGTGAGGTTTCAAACAGTGTAGGAATGGCCTCCTATTGCATTTCGTTGCGTATCGTGAACTGGATAAAGTTCATAACCATCAATAGGGAAATATTTACACCCGAAGAACTGAAACGGGTGGATACATCACTATATTCGCAATACAGGATTCTTTCCTCCAATCTTGAATATCATCTTGCAGGAAACCATCTGCTTGAGAATATATTTACACTTTTGTGGGCTGCCTACTATTTTAACGATCATAAAGGTTATCGCAAGGCTGCAGCAATGCTCGAAAAGGAACTTGACGAGCAGACATTGTCCGATGGTGCCAACTACGAGCAATCCCCAATGTACCATTGTATAATACTTGACAGGGTGCTCGATTCCATTAATCTTGTAAAGAACAACAAAGCCTTCCCTAATGGATGGAGATTGATTGATTTTCTCAAACGTAAGGCCGAACTAATGCTTGGCTGGCTTGCTACGATATCCTATGCCGACGGCTCTTTTCCTCTCTTCAACGACTCGGCTATCGGCATTGCCCCAACTGCAACACAATTGTTCGGGTATGCAACCCGATTAGGACTAAAATGGAGTAGTGGCGATAGCTCGGCATCCGGTTATTATGTTGCAAATGGCTCTGGTTATGAATTGCGAATGGATATGGGGGGGATTACAGCTTCATATATTCCGGGGCATTCACATGCCGATACATTCAACTTTGAACTTCGTGTGCAGGGTAAGCCTTATATCGTTGATACCGGTATATCTACATACGATGTCTGTGAAAGACGCTTTTATGAGCGCTCTACAGCAGCTCATAATACTGTTGTTGTTGGCGGGGCAGATTCAAGCCGTGTGTGGTCGGCATTCCGATGTGCGCAACGTGCCAGGGTTTTTGCTGTGAATAGGGGCGATAATTCGGTTGCGGCGTCACACAATGGCTACAAAAGCCTTGGAACAATCCATTCAAGATGTTTTCAGTGGAGCGAAAACGGCATAAGTATTGTCGACACTCTCTCCGGCAATGCCAAAGGAAAGGCTTATTTCCATTTTGCATCCGGTGTTGATGTTGAGGCTTGTGGCAATGTACTGCATACACAACTGGGCGAAATCAGCTTTGATAATGCTTCGGAGATAGAAATCTTGGATTCCAATACAGCTGTGACATATAACATTATGCAACCTGGAAAATGTGTTGCAGTTTCCTTTACAGGAACACTTTCAACACATTTCGTTTTGGTTTAGTCATGCCATTTTCTTGGCGTTCATCGATAGTTTGCCTATCGTTTTTGTTGATATATATGCAAGTACGCATGTAAATGCCACAACTATTGGCAATAGCCACAATGATTTTGTGTAATTGAGTGCAATCAGTGCATTGACAACAGTCATGTGGTATATGTATATTCCGTATGATATGTCG
Source organism: Bacteroidaceae bacterium (assembly GCA_017555865.1). GTDB lineage: Bacteria > Bacteroidota > Bacteroidia > Bacteroidales > Bacteroidaceae > HGM04593. The sequence continues at coordinate 1,125 of JAFZFM010000094.1, read as the reverse complement.
GTCCTTATGTTCATTGTATGGAATATGTACGAAGCCCCCAACAAGCCTGCAAACAATGTTATGGTGCCAAACAGATAATAACCGGCTTTTATGTCAAAGCGTGTAATATTCAGTATTGCAGCCATTATAATGAATATCCACCAGTACTTTTTGATAAAAGGCATGAATACCTCACGTTTCTCGGCAATATATGCTGCTGTCAGGAATAACCAAAGGTATGGAACAAGAGTGTTCTTGTAGAGTTTTGCAACAGTTTCGGGTATATAAGAGTTTATTACCGGTGTAAGGCATGCAATAGCAACCGATACGGCTATGGCTATAATCCATTTGTAGTCCTTTTTACCGTGAAGAATCTTATATATGAAATATGCAAAAAAGTAGAACTGTATGAGTACACATATAGTCCAGAGTGAGCCGTTGGGGCAACCGCAACCGTAATCCCGTAGGAATTCCGGTGTCCAGAACTGGAAAATTGTACTTTGTGTAACACCGAACAGCCCGAATTCTCCCCAATTGAAAGGCTTGTTGTAAAGAATAATCACAACAATCATCTCAATAGCAACTGCCAGCCAAAGTTCGGGGTAAATTCTCCAGAAACGCTTCTTGAAATATTGTCCGAAAGAGTGTGAGCGCCCGATAGAGTGCCATATCAGAAAACCGCTTAGTGTGAAGAAAATTGGAACTCCATCAAAAAAGTTTATTATAAAGTCTACTGCTTTTCCCATTGCAGTTGCCGGCATCTCTATTTTAAGATGAGACAGTGTATGCATGTACACAACCTGAATTGCAGCCAATAGTCTTATTGTATTGAGGCAGTTTCTGTTTATATTGTCATTCATATATTCTTTATTTCGTGTTGTTGTATCTTTCTCTATTTGTATGTTACCACTTGTGCAGTGTATACAATCTGTCGTTGCCTTTTAGAACAAGAACTTCGTCGCTCAGTTTCTCAATTCTGAAAATTACATTTTCGTTGTATAGGTAGAACATTTCAAGTTCTTGTGGTGTACAAGTTTTCTCTTCCTCAAGAAACTTGCGTAATCCGCTTATTGTAATTGTTTCACCGTGGTAGTCAAGGTTGCCGATGAAGCGAAGAGGAATTCCCTCGCTGTAGTATTTTCCTAC
>JAFZFM010000093.1 GCA_017555865.1 Bacteroidaceae bacterium | reverse complement strand
CCTCTTTTCCCTCGCCTGGCAAGCCAAGAATTATATGGGCCCCAACAGGAATTCCACGCGCAGCAGTGCGGTTCACAGCATCAACGGCGCATGTATAATCATGACCACGGTTAATGCGAAGCAATGTCTTGTCATTGGTACTCTCAATACCATATTCAACAAGGACGAAGGTTCTTGTCTGCAATTCCTGAAGGTAATCGAGCAGTTCTTCGGGCATACAATCGGGTCGTGTTCCAATCACAATTCCAACACAGCCATTAACAGCTATAGCCTCTTCGTATCTTGACTTAAGATTTTCGAGCGAGTCGTATGTATTTGTATATGCCTGGAAATATGCAAGATATTTCATCGTTGGGTACTTGTGTGCAAAAAACGCAATCCCCTCCTTCATCTGTTCGGCTACAGGAAGGTGCTTGTGACAATAGGCAGGATTGAATGTCCTGTTGTTACAATAGGTACACCCCCCCCTACCCAATTTTCCATCGCGATTTGGACATGTAAAACCGCCGTCAAGGGTAATTTTCTGCACCTTGCAGTCAAAGACACTGCGCAGGTAGCTGCTGAACTCATTATAATAAAAAGTATCCTCGCTCATAATTTGCGAAGATACTAAAAAAATGGATACATAGCTTGCTTTGTACAAAACTACTTATCTGCACGAGCCTGTCTGAAATCACTTGGAGTAACTCCAGTCATTCGTTTGTAGTAGCGGCTGAAGTAGGATTGGCTGGGAAAGTTATACTCGTCGGCAAGTTCCTGGATACTTTTTGTTGTATATGAGAGTTCGTATTTGAGCCTTGCAATCACTGCCGAATCTATAATATCCTTCGCCGAGTGACTTGATACCTCCTTGCATACTTCGTTGAGATATCCACTGCTTACACCAAGCTCATTGGCATAGAAAAGTACCTCACGAGAAACGGTATGTGAGCCTATTATACCCTTAATTAACTTTCGGAAAAGTTCCTTCTTACGAGAGTAAGGCTCTTTTATACTCTTGTTCCCATATTCGTTGCACTTATTGTTATAGTGATACTGCATATAAAAGAGCGCAGCAACCTGTTTTTCAGCAATTTTCTCAAAGCCTGCATAGTCGACAATGTTTTTTGCGCAGGCAAGCAGGGAGAATACTTGCTTTACATATTGCAGATACTCATCATTGTGGTATATTACTGGTTCTTGTGACAGAAGTTTGTAATCATTGATATTTATATCCTGCATAATAGGAGTCAAGGAACTTACCGGCAACATCAATGCAGTACAATCAAAATCGTCACTACCATCCTTGAGCATCACAATATCAAGTGGTTTCAACACCAAAAGACCGTTTTCCTTGAAACGGTATGTAACATAGTTTATCTCTATGGATATTTCTCCTTTACGACAGAGTATTATAATAGTATGATTACACCTTACAGGTTCTTGGTAATGCGCCAGTTTACCAAGATTGGCAAGTATTACATGGTTTGCATTAAAATCGGTTGTCGTTTTCATAGTGATTTGATTTTGGAACAAATTTAAAGCAATTAAAAATCATAGACCAAATTTAACTGCGAAAAAGGACAACACCCGACAATTATTGTAATAATATACCATTAAATCCTGTAAACTTAACGATGATTCGGTTAAGCAGTTACTGATATTTTCATTATCTTCGCATTTGAATATAAAACGAAATGAAAATGATTAGATTTGATTCCGACTATATTGAAGGAGCTCACCCTTCAATATTGGAGGCTCTTGCAAAGAGCAACCTTGAACAGCATATAGGATATGGTAATGACGACTACTGCGAAAGAGCTCGCAACACCATACGCGAACAGTGTAATGACAATACTTTAGGTGTACAGTTCCTTGTTGGTGGAACTCAAGCCAATGTAACAGTAATAGACGCTCTGCTACGCAGCTACCAGGGAGTTATTTCGGCCGACAGCGGACATATAAACGTACACGAGACCGGAGCACCCGAGGCTACCGGTCACAAGGTCATTGCCCTACCTGCGACAGACGGACGTTTGACACTGAAACAGATTGCTGACTGCTACCATAACCACTGGAACGATTTCTCACACGAACATACTGTGCAACCGGGAATGGTATACCTCTCATGCCCTGCAGAGAATGGACTCATATACAGCAAGAAGGAACTGACAGAGATTTCGGAATTCTGCCACTCACACAACTTGTATCTGTTTGTTGATGGAGCGCGTCTTGGATATGGTCTGCAAGCCGATGGTTGCGACTGGACACTAGCCGACCTTGCACACCTGTGCGATGTCTTTTACATAGGTGGCACAAAGGTGGGAGCACTGTTTGGCGAAGCAGTTGTTTTCAAGGGTGAGGAGATGCACCGTAGTTTCCGCTATGCAATAAAGCAGCATGGCGGTATGCTTGCCAAGGGACGCCTGCTTGGTATACAGTTCAATGAATTGCTTAAAGGTGGCAATGACTGCCTGTACTTCAAACTTGCAAAACATGCCAACGAGATGGCGGCAAAGATACGCAAGGCATTTGAAAGCAAAGGAATTCAAATGTGGATAGACTCACCTACAAACATGCAGTTCCCTTTGCTTACCAAAGAGCAACAGGCTATATTGGGTACAAAATATGTTCCCGAATTCTGGTGCAAATATAATGACACACACGATGTTGTCCGTTTTTGTACAAGCTGGGCAACCCGTCCCGAGAATGTAGAGCAACTATGCAACGATATTGTCAAAATGTTATAAAACAGGTACGCTATGGAAAACGAACGCATAAATAAAGTGCTGGATTATCTCAACGCTAATGGTTTTGAATACAGTTGGTATACACACTCCGAGGCACCTACAATTGAAATAGCACGACAATACTGGAAACAGGATGGCTCAAAGCATTGCAAGAACCTGTTTTTTCGTAATCACAAGGGCAACAGACACTATCTTGTAGTTCTCGACTGCGAACGCGACCTTGACATACACGATTTGGAAAAACGTCTGCACCAAGGAAAACTTTCATTTGCTTCGCCACAACGAATGGAGAAATATCTGGGTCTACAACCAGGCTCGGTATCACCTTTCGGACTCATAAATGACACCGAGAACCATGTACATCTTTTCTTGGACCAGAACCTTAGGAATGAGACTTCATTAAGTTTTCACCCCAACGACAACCATGCAACAGTTGTAATAGGGATAAATGAATTCATGCGATACCTAGATGTCATAGGAAACAGTTTTGAGTTTATTGAGCTGTACGATAAATAACAGTAACCTAAAAACAATCAGGGCAACCCATTTTTCTTTTGGGTTGCCCTGATTGTTTTTAGGTACGTTCGCTTTACTGATGTACATCGCGCAACAAATCGTTCACAGTCTTCACAGGATTGAAAGTAATGAGTGGCACTTCTACAAATATTGTATTCCAGTCGCTCATTGCTCCGTTCCACAAGCCCGGAAGCTCCATAGCCTTCAATTCACGGCCATTCTTTGATTTATGCGAAATGAAACCTGTATTCTTGTCTACATACTGTGGTAGATTGAATTTCTCGCCCTTATAGTTCTTTACAGCACAGACAAGGTCTACCGGGTTGAAGTGTGTTCCGTTCTCGAACATAGATTTGGCCGACTCATTGTTCATGTCAATCTGTGAACTCTCAAGAATCTGCAACGAGACTGTTCCATCCTCATTGTATGCAAGGAATGGACCACCACCGGGCTCACCAACATTCTTTACCATACCGCACACACGCATTGGACGATTTAGCTTCTTGCGCAGATAAAGAACAAGATCGCAATCCTCCATGTGCTTGATTTCGTTATTGCGGCACTGCAGATCCTGTTGCAAGAAACGTATCATCTCCTCTACCTGCTCATGTGTGTATTTGCCACTATCGATGATGTTCAGGTACTCGAACACCTTATCCTGTGCCTATACAAGTATTCCGGAATGCAGTTTCTAGTATGATAAGGTATCTTATTTCAGACGGTCGGGAACAACGTTGTCAATATTCTTTATAAAAATTACATCGGCTTCAATATCGTTAAGGTTCTCGATAAGTGCACCATGACCGCCGGGACGGAATACAAGAGCACCATTCTCGCGGAAAGGAGCATTATCGGCATCGGCTGCAATGGTATCGGTAGACTGTTTCTGCTCGGAGAATGTGATGTCATATTTTACGCCAAACAGGTTCTCGTAATGCTCCTTGCGCTGGGCAACCAAAGCCTCGAAGAGTTCCTTGTGATTCGATGAAACAGTGAAATGCAAGCGCACCACACCATTGGTTGCTGCATAGAGAGCACCCTCGACAAAATGCTCTTCGGCCGATGTACGTACACCAGACTCACATGTGTGGAATTTAAGCAAACCCTTTGGCAACGAGCCGTAGTTCATACCTGTAAAGTCAAGCAGGTTGAATACAACATCCTTATACTGACCGGCAGCTACAAGTTCTGCAATTGATTTTGCCTTGTTCTTTACACATGTTTCATTGAGATCGTTGTAAAACGCGAATTTCTCAATGTGAGCAAAGAAGTTCTTTTCGAAATCAGTTGTAGGAACATCGTAATCGGCACTCAAAAAAGAGAACAGATCCTTGAACATGCGGCTTGCAGCTCCTGAAGCCGGAACAAATTTGAGGATTGACTTACCACCGGCACAATAATTGTCCCATGCCTCAAGATAACCGGCAATTTCCTCTTCTCCCGGAGCAAGGATACCCTTGTCAATAGTCGCTGCACTCTCAATTTTGAGGAATGGGAAGCCTGTCTTGAATTTTTTCAACTGTTCGGCAACCTGTTCGGCCGAAATTCCTTTTTTGCACAAAAGCGCTTGATCAGCTTTACTTATCATAAATGGTTAGTTTTAGTTACGTTTTTTCATTAATTATGGCGAATTTAGAAATTAATTCTATAAATGACAAAAAAATGCCGATAATTAAAATAGAAAAATTAACTTCGCAACTGAAAACAACAAGAAGAAATACAATGAAGGAGATTTTATTGTTTGACAATACTGAGAAAAGGTGTTTGCTGGAACTTACAAGGACTCTTGAAAAGAACATTGAACATGATTTCATAAACAAGGGATACAAGTTCATAAAAGAGAAGAACACCACAGCAATAAGAGAGGGAAAAATATCAAGAGACAGTCTTGGATTCAACCCTATACTTACAGACTTGCATACTGCATGTCTTGTAGGACAGGAAATCGGTTTCCAGAGCGAAATCATCGCCAGTATCCTTCTCAACCGTTGCGTAGAGGCAGGAGTCACAGATATAGACGAGGTCAAGGGATTCTTTGGCGAGGGTGTCACAAAGATACTCTCCAACATTATGCAGATTAATGCGCTGTATGCCAAAAGCCCTACAATAGAGACAGAAAACTTCAGGAAACTGCTTCTCTCCTTCACTAACGACATGAGAGTGATTCTCATCATGATTGCAGGACGTCTGGTAATGTTGCGCGGACTTTTCAACTCAACCGACACAGACTCGCGCAAACTTGTTGCACGTGAAGCGTCGCAGCTCTATATACCTCTTGCACACAAGTTGGGTTTCTACAAATTGAAATCGGAGATGGAAGACCTTGCTTTGCGTTACACCGAGAGCGAAATATATGCCGAACTGAGCCGCAAGCTTGAGGAGACTGCAGCTTCGCGCGAGGATTATATAGCGTCGTTCATAAAGCCGGTAGAACGCAAGTTGAAGACTTTGCCACATATCAGGTTCCGCATAAAAGGACGCACAAAATCCATCAACTCCATATGGCAGAAGATGAAGAAACAGCAACGTCCATTTGAACAGATATATGACCTGTTTGCAATACGCATTATCATTGATAGCGAACTGCAGAACGAAAAGAGCGAGTGTTGGCAGGTATACTCTATCATTGCCGACATGTACACTCCCAACCCTCACCGTCTGCGCGACTGGCTGTCGGTACCTAAGAGCAACGGTTACGAATCGTTGCACACCACAGTTATGGGTCCCGAAGGCCGCTGGGTTGAAGTACAGATAAGAACCGAACGCATGGACGCTGTTGCCGAACACGGCTTGGCAGCGCACTGGAGATACAAAGGTGTGAAAAGCGAACAGGGACTTGACAATCTGCTTGCGTCAATACGCGATACTCTTGAAAACCTTGGTGAGGAGAAAGCGACAGACAGTAAGTTCAAGATGGAACTTTACAAGGACGAGATGTTTATTTTTACACCAAAAGGCGACCTTTACCGCCTTGCCAAGGGTGCAACCATTCTCGACTTTGCCTTTGCCATACATACCGGGTTGGGATGTAAATGTACCGGAGCATTGGTAAACGGGCGTAATGTGCCCATTCGCCATGTACTGAACAACGGAGACCAAGTGGAAATCATTACATCGAACAGCCAGACTCCCAAGCAGGCATGGCTCAAGATAGCAACCACCGGACGCGCACGCACAAAGATACGCCAATCGCTAAAGGAAATAAGCGCACGCCAGGCCGACATGGGACGCGAAGCAATTGTACGCAAACTCAAAAACCACAAGATTGAGTTAGAAGAGGGTGTTATGGATCATCTGATACACAAGATGGGCTTCAAGCGCCTTACAGACTTTTATCAGAAGGTTGCCGATGGAGCCATTGATATGGCTGATGTATTAAAACTGTACCAGACAATATTATCACCAGAGAACAATATCGACGAGCAATCAAGAAAAGCTGAGACCTACACCTTCAACAACGAAAGGGAGGGTAAGGGTTCTTCGGATGTACTTGTCATTGAGCGTAACCTCAAAGGAGTTGACTACAAATTGTCAAAATGCTGTGCACCAATATTCGGCGACGATATCTTTGGTTTTGTAACAATCAACGGCGGAATTTCAATACACCGCAAGGACTGCTGTAATGCCAAACAATTACAGGAGCGTTATCCATACCGCATTATTGAGGCACGTTGGAGTGAAATGGAGGGAGGTACAGCCCTGTTCCCGGTAACACTGCGCATTGTAGGACACGACGACATTGGTATTGTAACAAACATTACATCTGTAATTTCACAGGAGAAGGATGTTATAATGCGAGGTATAAACATTGAATCACACGATACACTCTTCTCGGGAACACTATCGCTGATGATAAACGGAAATATCAAGCTCAACAAACTGATGGCAAAGATTGAGGGTGTAAAGGGTGTAAAACAGGTAAAGAGAGTATAGACCCAAACGGATGTAAAGAACGTTTATATAACCACAGATGAATTATATACCATGAAAAAGAGCATATTTTTATTCATATCACTGTGCCTTGCATTTATGGCGAACGCGCAGGAGAAGAAAGCAACAATTGAGTTTGACAGAACCACTATTGACCTGGGAAAGTTCGGTCAGGAAAATCCTATCCAAAAGTGTTTCTTCATTTTCAGGAATACTGGAGAAAAAAACCTGTATATTCACCAGATTATGACATCGTGCGGCTGTACCGACAAGAAGTTCCCCACACACGCCATTGCACCGGGCGAAAGTGATACTATTTTCATCACCTATAACGGAGAGGGAAAATCGCCACGCAAGTTCAGGACAAACATTACGGTCCACAGCAATGGAACGCCCGAGATGATGAAGCTTTATATCAAAGGCGAGATGTTGCCTGCAAAAATCAAAGAAAACGAAGTAATAATTGTTGATGAATGAAAAAAAGTTTGTGGTTCATGAACCACAAACTTTTTTTCATTCAAACATATTCATAAGCCTGCGCTTGACGGCTTCTGTTTCGAGCAGTATCTTTATGAACTCCTTGGCTGCATTCTTTTGGTAACTACCCTTGAGACGAAGCAGAGAAGCCTCCATAACGTTACCTGGTTCGTCTAGCGGAATTGCCTGGAAACGTTTTTTTCCAAAGACCGCCGAAGTTGAAAGTATTGTGGCATAATGTCCCTGAGCAACCATCTGCAGCAATATATTTGTTTCGTTAAGTTCCAACTTTGAATGCAGGGCAATATCCCTACCCTCCAACAATTTATCGAGCATCATACGTGCCTGCAAACCTTTTGAAGGAAGAATAAGAGGAAACTCCTGCAACTCATGCAGTGTTATTTTCTTTCGTCCGGCCAACTGGTGTTCATTGGAAAGAACAAGGGCCAGAGTATTTTCGAACAACGGCATTGAATCAACTTCGGGCGTTTCAACAATCGGTTTATACGAGAGTATAAGGTCAAGTTTATGCTCCTTGAGCAAGCACAGGAGTTCGTCGACAGTCTTGTATATGACTTCGAGTTTGATACCGGGAAAAGTTTTCATAAAACTTATAAGTCCCTCGGTGAGCACAGTACTAAGGCTATATGTGACACCGACTTTGAGTGTACCGGTTTTCACATGCTGCAAATCGTGCAGACGCTGTACTCCATCCTCGGCATCGAGAATTGTGCGACGTGCAAAGGGCAGGAACTCCTCACCGGCTTCGGTCAGTGAAATATGACGGCTGTTGCGAAGAAAAAGTTCGAATCCAAGTTCAAACTCCAGCTGTTTTATCTGTTGCGATAGAGTGCTTTGTGTTATATATAGATGTTTTGCCGCCACCGAGAAGTTCAGATACTCGGCACTTTTTACAAAATATTTCAGCTGACGCAGTTCCATAATACCGTTGCTTTGTTTTTTGCAGTCGCGAATATAAGAAATCTGCTCCACATAACGAATTATGCGGAGCAGAAATATATAAAAGATTATCGTTGCTTTATCAGAAGCCGATGAATATCAGCATTGAATAACCAAGAGCCAGACCAAGCAGACCAACGATGATACCTACCTTCATCATATCCTTCTGCTCAATGAAACCTGTTGAGTGAGCAATGGCGTTAGG
>JAFZFM010000092.1 GCA_017555865.1 Bacteroidaceae bacterium | reverse complement strand
TTCTTCAGTAGCTCAGTCGGTTAGAGCACCTGACTGTTAATCAGGGGGTCGTAGGTTCAAGTCCTACCTGAAGAGCAACGCAAGGCTAAAAGGTCTTGCGCTTTTTTTGTTTATATATACTTTCTTTCAAAATTCTTGAAAAATAAAATGTTTTTCTTCGTCATTACCATTATTAATTTATAAATTCGCATGGTGCTATTGGATTGTCCGGTTTGTTTTGCCGGAACAAAATAGATGGTACAGGAGTTTATATTATAATGTAAAAACATTTTTTTAAAACAGTATATCATGAAAACACGTCTTGAACATGATTCTTTAGGCGAGATTCAGGTCCCTGCCGATGCCTATTATGGCGTTCAAACATTGAGAGCTATGGTGAACTTTAAGGATATCAGTGGTATAACCATCAGTGATCATCCATATTATGTAAAGGCTCTTGCCATGGTTAAGTGGGCTGCTGCGCATGCGAATGTTTCGTTGGGAACACTTGACGAGAATATTGGTGCCGCAATCAAAAAGGCTTGTGAAGAGATTATGGAGGGAGCTCTTGTAGACCAGTTCCCTGTAGATCTTATCCAGGGTGGTGCGGGAACTTCTACCAACATGAATATCAACGAGGTTGTTGCTAACCGTGCGCTCGAAATCATGGGACACAAGAAGGGCGAGTACCAGTATTGTCATCCAAACGACCATGTCAATCTGTCTCAGTCGACCAATGACGCGTATCCTACATCTTTCAAACTCTGCTTTATTTTCCACAACGAGGATCTTATGCGAGAGTTGAAACGTCTTATCGAGGCTTTCCGCATAAAAGGAAAGGAGTTCGACAAGGTGTTGAAGATGGGTCGCACCCAGTTGCAGGATGCTGTGCCTATGACTCTTGGTCAGGAATTCGAGGCCTTTGCGGTTACTCTTGAAGAGGAGGTGAGTCGCCTTGAAGAGACAGCACGTCTTTTCCTTGAGGTAAATATGGGTGCAACAGCTATCGGTACCGGTATAAATACCGAGCCAGGCTATGCGCAGGCTTGTGTTGACGCATTGCGTGTAATTTCGGGCAAGCCTTTTGTTCTTGCAGGAAATCTTGTTGAGGCTACTCCCGATGCCGGCTCTTCGGTAATGTATTCATCGGCGTTGAAGAGAATGGCGGTTAAACTGTCCAAGATTTGTAACGACTTGCGTCTGCTTTCAAGTGGTCCACGTTGTGGTCTTAATGAGATTAATTTGCCTCCAATGCAGCCGGGTTCAAGTATTATGCCAGGTAAGGTTAATCCTGTGATTCCCGAGGTCGTAAACCAGATATGTTTCAGTGTAATAGGTAACGACCTTACTGTTACTTTTGCTGCCGAGGCTGGTCAGTTGCAGTTGAATGTGATGGAGCCTGTTATTGTACATTCTATAATTTCTTCGATACGAATGTTGCTTCGTGGATTGACACGTCTGCGTGTGCTTTGTGTCGATGGCATTACTGCCAACGAGGGACATTGCAAGGAGTTGGTGCTTGGCAGTATAGGTATAGTTACAGCCTTGAATCCTGTTCTTGGATATGAGAACAGTGCGAAAATTGCAAAGCGTGCATTGAAGGAGAACCGCAGTGTTTATGATCTTGTTCTTGAGGAGGGCTTGCTTTCCAAGGAGGAACTTGATGAAATGTTGCGTCCCGAGAATATGATTTCTCCGCACAAAATGCCGTCAAAGAAAAAGTGAGATATGTGTAGATACAAAAAAATATCCGGCTCATTGAGCCGGATATTTTTTGTATTATATAATAAGGTGATTATTTCTCCTCGGGTGATTTGTAGCGGCTGTTGAGTCCGTCTACAACCTCTTTTGTGATGTTGAGAGTCTCGTTTGCGTAGAGGAAGTTGTCACCGATTCTTGTGAGGATGAAGTCATAGCCCTTCTCTGCATTGTACTCCTTGATGAATTTGCTTATAGAGTCGCGGAGAGCCTGGTTCTTTGCTGTACCTTCTTTCTCAAACTCTACAGCCATTGACTGCTCGTACTGTGCAATCTCCTGCTCCATCTTTACAATGCGGTTGTACTCCTGCTGTGCGCGTTCCGGTGTTGCGTATACATTGTTCTTGTATTTGCGCTCGAAATCGGCCTGGTTTGCCTGCAGGGTCTTTACCTTCTCGGTAATTTTCAACTTGATGTCCTCTTCCTTTCTCATCATTTCCTTGTTGATGTCCTTGGCGAGGTTGTAGTTTGCCATGAGTGAGTCAAGATCAACATATACTACCTTTATACCTGCAGCTGCTTCTGTTGCTGGCTGGCAGTTGTTTGTGGGCTGGTTGTTCATGCCACACTGTGCAAAGATGACAAGTGATACAATTGCTGTCAGTACAAATGTGATTCTTTTGTAGTTTTTCATAATGCTTATTTAATTTTTTTGCTTGTTTCGTTTACCCTCTGTAGGTTTTCACGGCGTGCGTCCTTGTCTTGTGACTGTACGCATTTAATGCCTCTTTTCCGCATAGCCTTGTTGCCGCCGACATGGGTGTTGGGGAACCTGCCGTTTTTCTTTATAATAATGGTTATTGAAAGCAATGCTATGCTTATTGCAATTATTAACGTTGTAAATAGTAAAGTTTTAAACATTTCTATTAATTTTGTATTGCAACAGTTTTTTGCGGGAAAATCTATGCAAAGATAGTGCTTTTGTCTACCATATAATAATGTGGTGGTGTAAAAAAAGTAAAAAATAGTGCCAAAAAAGGCTGAATTAATATTTTTTTGCAAATATTAAAAACGTATTAACATATTTAAACTAAAAAGGTATGGAAAAAATTAATCTGCAACCCCAGGCGGTGTTCGATTTTTTTATGCAGATATGCGAAATTCCCCACGGTTCAAAGAACGAGGCCCAGATTTCGGCTTTTCTTCAGAACTTTGGAAAGGAACTTGGTTATGAAACCATTGCCGATTCAGTAGGTAATGTGCTTATAAAGAAACCTGCGTATCCCGGTTATGAGAACCGCAAGACAATAATTCTGCAGAGTCACATGGATATGGTTTGTGACAAGCGTCCCGATGTTGATCATGACTTTACAAAGGATCCCATACGTCCATGGGTCGATGGCGAATGGCTGAAGGCTCAGGGAACAACTCTTGGTGCCGATAACGGTATTGGCGTGGCGGCTGCAATGGCTGTACTTGCCGACAAGGAGTTGAAACATGGTTCTGTAAACTGTCTTTTTACAATTGATGAGGAGACCGGTCTTACAGGTGCCGAGGCTCTTGCCCCAGAACTTCTGCAGGGTGACATTCTTGTGAATCTTGATTCGGAGGACGAGGGCGAGATGTTCATCGGTTGCGCTGGTGGCGTGTGTAACTATGCCGATTTCAAGCATTTGTGGTCTACTATTGCCGGTGACCTGTTCTTTATGAAGGTTGATATCAACAGTCTTACAGGCGGTCACTCGGGTGACGATATAAACAAGAACCGTGCCAATGCCAATAAACTGCTTGCACGCTTCCTGTTGCGTATTGCCGAGAAGTATGAGTTCTATTTATGTGACATATGTGGCGGTAGCCTACATAATGCCATCCCACGCGACGCTTCGGCTGTATTTGCTGTTCAGGCAGCCGACAAGGAGGCTGTACGCATAGAGTTCAATATGTTTGCGGCCGAGGTTCAGGATGAGTACAGCGTTACGGAGCCCAATGCCCGTTTTACTCTACAGAGTACCGATCCTGTGGCACGTGCCATTGAACCTGCTGCTGCAAAGCGTTTGTTAGCAGCCCTGCACTCTGTATTCAACGGTGTGTTTGCAATGAGTCAGGATGTACCGGGTCTTGTTGAGACATCGAGCAACCTTGCTTCGGTAAAACGAGTGAACGATAGCGTGATAACAGTAACAACAAGCCAGAGAAGTTCAATAGAGTCGGCACGCGACAATGTGTCGTCGGTAGTTCGTACCGCATTTGAGCTTGCTGGTGCCAAGGTAACTACAAAGGGACAGTATCCCGGATGGAAACCCAATATGAAATCGGAAATTCTGAAGGTCGCTTGCGATACATATAAGGAACTTTTTGGCGAAGAGGCAAAGATCAAGGCCATTCATGCTGGTCTTGAGTGTGGTCTTTTCCTTGAGAAGGCTCCGCATTTGGATATGATTTCATTTGGTCCTACTATGCGTGGTGTCCACTCTCCCGACGAGAGATTGCACATTGCCTCAACCGAGCGTTGGTGGCGTCATCTGCAGGCACTTCTTGAGCAGGCTCCTGCCAAGTAATACAATAAACAGTGTGTTTCATCGTTATATATGAATAATTGTGGAATAGCTGTTGCGTGTCAATGGTTCATTCGTTGAATAAACTGTATATTGCGATGAAAAGAATATATCTTCTGTTTACTATAATATCGGCTATCCTCGTTACTTCGTGTAGCGAGGAGGTCGTTTTTTCTTCAAGCCCTGATTATCGTCTTGAATTTTCTAGCGATACTATCTCTTTTGACACACTCTTCACAACAGTAGGGTCGCCTACGGCAACATTTGTTGTCCGGAACCGCAATAGCAAGTCGTTGCGTATAAGCAGTGTACAGCTGTCGGGAGGTGAAAAATCACCATTCAATGTTCTTGTAGACGGACAGTATGGAAGTTATATGCATGATCTTGAGGTTAGGTCAAAGGATAGTATTTATGTATTGGCATCGGTATGTCTGGAGAGAAACAGTTCCGATTCTCCGGTTGCTGTGCGTGATACTTTGATGTTCAATCTCGAAAGTGGGCTGCAGCAGGCTGTCATTCTCGAAGCCCATGGCATTGATGTGGTGTTCATGCGTGGCGTGAATATTGAAAATGATACGATACTACCGGCGGGGCGCTATCTTGTGTATGACAGCCTTGCGGTATCTTCTGGTGCGACTCTTGGTATATCCTCTGGTACAACGCTTTACTTTCACGATAAGGCATTCATGCGTGTCGACGGTACATTGAATGCACAGGGAACTGTCGATTCTCCCATTGTGTTCCGCGGTGACAGAACCGATAATATGTTCTCATATCTTCCTTATGACCGTATACCGGGACAGTGGGACGGTATTGTCATTTCGTCATCAAGCAGCAATAATGTCCTGCGCCATTGTGATATTCATAGTGCCAACTACGGTATAAGGGTAGATAAGGGTGTTGCGGATGATGAACGTATTTTGATAGAGTCATCAAAACTGCATAATTTTCATGGCAATGCTCTGGAACTCTCAATGGCGCGTGCAGTGGTGGTTAACTCGCTGCTTGCCAACTCCCAGGGTAACTGTGTCAAGGTGTGTGGTGGTGATGTACGTTTCATACACTGTACAATAGCCAATTTCTATGTATGGAAAGTGCGTGATGTGGCACTGTCACTGCACAATAGTATTGAGGGTGAGCCAGCACCGCTCGAAAATGCTCTGTTTGCAAACTGCATAATAGCCGGTTCAAAGGATGATGAGGTAATGGGGTACAATACTGCGTTTGCCGATTCGGTTGATTGCGCTTTCAACTATCGCTTCGAGAACTCATTCATAAATACTCCCGATGTTGCCGATACCAATTTTGTAAATGTTGTATACGACCGTCCGGATAGTGATTTTTTTGGCAAACTTAATTTCCGTACCATAGACAACGAAATATTCCTTTATGATTTCCATATTGCTGCCGAGTGCGCGGCAAGGGGGGTTGCTTCGGGATATTATTTGGATGTCGCGCCATTTGATGTTGACGGAAATCCACGTCCTGCAACGGCTGCCGACGCCGGTTGCTATAACTTTGTGGAGATCAAGGAGGAATAATTCCAACTTTCTGCGCCAAATAGTCGGGTTTTAGGATAAAATTCGTATTTTTGCGATACCGCAATGCAATAATATACATTGCTGGTCAATAAATAAAACAGTGCGCATATATTTCGGAATAATAACAATCCTGTCGTTTGTCTTGTCGCTTGTTTCATGCGGCAATCATTCACACGTCGGTAACACTGCTGTTGCCGACTCATTGTTGACCGCCTTGTCGGATATGCGTTACAGGAATGCTGCAAAACTCGATACACTATCTGCTGAACTTGATTCGCTCTCTTCCGGAAATAACGAACTGCGTTCGGTAGCATTGAATGCAAGGGGGTATTCAGCCCTCATGGCAATGGATTATGTACGCGCTGCCGAACTTTACAACGAAGTTCTTGCTACAACGGAGTGTGAGATAGAGCGTCTTGTTGCCGATGTGGGGTTGATGACAATGTGTTACAGAGTATCTGAGAATAGGTTGTTTTTCGATTATCGTGCAAGTGCACTCTCCCGTATCAGCCGCATAGATGAGGATATTGACTATCTCTCCGACGGTGACAGACAACGCTTTAACCGTGCCAAGGTTGAGTTTGACATAACATCGCTATGCTATTTTGCAAATCTGGCAATGAAGGATGAGCATGCTAAGGCAATGGAACAGCTGCAGTACGATATTGAGAATTCCGACGATTCAAATCTACGTCTCTACGCGCGCATGTTGCTTGCCAACAATACAGCAAACCCCGATGAACGTTTCTCGTCACTAGTGACGGGTGTGAATATTGCCGAGAACAGGAATATATCGTGGTTGCGCGGAAACTATAGGTTGTTGCTTGCAATTACATTGCGCGATACGGTGCAGTTGCGTTCGTTCTCACTCAAGTACCCCGAAAAGGTTGCGCAGTTGTTACCTCACAATATTCCTGTTGATGAACTGCCATTCGTGCTGGCCGAAGCTGCCACAAAGGACTTCTCGCAATATGGCGACCGCTACATGATGATAGAGGCTATGGCTGTCAATGCTTCATGTTACACACAGCGTGCCCGTTTTTACGAATCTCTGGCATTGCTGGACATTGCGCTGTCCGAAATAAAGTCGTATTACAACAGATATTATCCCGAATTTTCTGTAATGTGTGAGAATCCTCTTCTCTTTCTGGACGAGGAGATAGAACTTGTAACCGATATCGATTCCGCTTTGTACAATATTCCCGAGTGTCTGCTTAGTGTCTGCCGTGAATTCAGTTGCGCTTATGCCGGTGTTGGTGACAAAGCTTCTTCGGATATAAACAGGGAGGGGTATCTTGAACTATTGCGTACAACACGAACTAATAAGGAACTGGAGAGCCGTGCCTCATCGGCTCAGGCAAAGGCCGATTCGTTGCGTTTGCCGATGTTTGTTTCGCTTTTGCTTCTTTTTGTATTGTCAATGTTTCTTTTGTATGTACAGCATAGACGCAATGCAAGGAAAAAAGGATATTCGGCCGACAGAATGCGCCTGCTTGGTGTGTGCCGTAATCTTTTCTCTTCATTACCGCAGGAGGCAACTACAAGGGAAGAACTTTGCACTGCTGTTGCAACATACCTTAATAGCGAAATGGCAGGTTTTTCGGGTGAAACCTATTTCTCATTCTCGCCGGTGGACGATGTCAATGCATTGCCAAATGTGACCTCATTTGCAATAAGTGGGCTTGATTCAAATACTGCCGATACATTGTATGTGGCAACATCACTCCCACTGTCACCTGCCAAAAAGGCAATTATAGAGATGCTTGTGCCATACATAGCTGTGGCTGTTGATGAGGGGCAGCACCTGGCCGATATAAGTGACGAGCGTGAAAAGGTTGTTGAGCAGCATGCTGCACATGCCATTTATCTTGATGAACATAAACGTGAGAATTTGCTCAAGCGTGTGTCGCTCTCTGTGGTTTCGGGTATGCGTCCTTTTATGGACAGGATAATAAACGAACTTCGTGTACTCGACCCCTCGTTACCGGTTGCCGACAAGAGACGTAAACTGGAGTATGTTGAAGAACTTACCGAAAAACTCGAGGACCTTAATGTTATATTGGAACGCTGGATCAAGACCCGTCAGGGAGAACTGAACCTGCGTGTGGAGAATTTTCAACTCTCTTCAATGTTCGATATAATATCCAAACGCGAGGCTCTGCTCTCGGCACGAGGGATTACACTTGATGTAAAGGCTACAGCCTCTGTTGTCAAGGCCGACAGGGCTTTGACACTGTTCATGATGAATACTCTTGTTGACAATGCTGCCAAATTTACACCAAAGGGCGGTAGTGTTACACTTGAAAGCATTGATACCGATGACTATGTTGAGGTTGCTGTTACAGATACCGGTGTCGGTATGTCGCAGGATGATATCGACTGCATAAAGGGAGAGAAGGTTTACGATGCTTCCGTTATAGGTAAGGATAATCCGCTGTTGTCGCAAAAGAACAAGGGTGGTGGTTTCGGGCTCATGAACTGCAAGGGAATTATTGAAAAATACAGGAAGAGTGACCGGATGTTTTCGGTATGTTCCCTTGATATCAAGAGTGAAAAGGGACATGGCAGCCGTTTCTCCTTCCGTCTTCCAAAAGGTGTAATGCGTATTGTGGTTCTTCTGCTTTCGTTGCTGCCGTCCAATGCATCTGCCGGAACATATATCTTTGACAGGTTGAACGCGTGTGCCGATTCTGTTTACCGTAGCAATGTGGACGGACATTACGAGGAGGCTTTTGTCCAGGCCAATTCGGCATTGTCATTGCTGAATGACTATTACAGTAGTGTTATTGGTGGTGTCGATACACTTACCCTGTCGGCGGGTGGCAGTGCCGAGCTTATGTGGTGGCGTGAATCGCTTTTCCCCGACTCCTTGCGCGAGGATATATATTACAACATTCTTGACATTCGCAATGAACTCTCTGTAGCTTCGCTTGCATTGCAACGTTGGGATGCATACAGGTACAACAATTATATCTATTCAACCCTGTACAGGCTTGTACACGAGGATAAGGACATTGCCGGACAATATGCTGGTGTGCAACGCCGCGTGGATGTGCAGTCTGCTGCCATTGCGCTGTCATGTTTCCTTATTCTTGTACTGTTGCTCTATTATGCAATATCCTATGTGCGTCATGGTGTAATTGAGTATACCAATGAACGCCTGGTGCTTGAAATGAACACTCGTCTGTTGCGCCTTGCCGCACACGGTGAACGCAAGTCGGTCGAGGAACTTGTCGGCAGTTACGTTGAGTGTATATATGGTTGTCTTGGAGAGAATATGCGTATAAGGAACGTTGCAATGATGTTGCGTCCCGATGGACAATCCCAAACTGTGTATGCCGAATATCCGCACTGTACGTACGCCGAACGTACCGATATTTATATGCAGAGTGTGCTTGAAAGTGGCGAGGAGTTCGTGTCGGCCAATGGCTTGTTGCGCATTTTGCCATTATATACTACCGCCGGTTGTGAACGATTGCTCTTTGGCGTTCTTGGAATAATTACAGAGCGTCCGCTGAGCGATAACGAGGTAGTGAGCATTGAACTTGTATCGGGTTATCTTGAATCTGTGGCCTACCATTCGGCAGTGCTTGTCGCCAGTGGGTACAAGGCTATTGATGAACTTGAAGAGGAGGCCGAGCGTGTGAAGTTCGAGGAAAACCGCATGCATGTGCAGAATATGGTGATGGATAATTGTCTTTCTGTCATTAAGCACGAGACAATATACTATCCGGGGCGTGTGCGTGAACTGGCTGCAAAAGCCTTGTCTAATGTCGAGAATTGTGGAGAACAGCTTGTGGCAATGCGCGAACTTATGGATTATTATAATTCTATATTCGGCATATTGAGCAATTGTGCAAAGCGCGAACTCGATGAAATGAGTTTCTCGCTCTCTTCGGTAGAGCTTTCGTCTCTTTTTGGACGAATGACCAGGTTTGTAGAACGCCGTTCACAAAAATGTGGAGTTGATGTAAAACTTGTGTGTGAACCGGTCAAGTCTGTTGTAAGGGCTGATATTTCGCTTGTGGAGTTTCTCTTTGAATCACTGCTTAATGCGGCAATGGCTTATCCCGTTGCCGGTGTGCTGAAGCTAAGCGCCATGGAGGCCGGTGATTTTGTAAAAATAGAACTTTCGGATACTCGTCGTGAATTGCCGAGTGAAGAGCTTACCGATATGTTTACGCCTACACGCAGTAACCTTGCCGAAAATGGAGGAATTGTGGGAATGGAGTATCTGATAGCAAAAGAGATAGTAAGATTACACGAAGATTATACGGGCAGACATGGAGGTCGTATGGAGGCACGTTCCGATGTGTCGGGAACAGTAATTATGTTTACCTTGCCCAAATAAAGATAATGCATTATGGAAAATAGATTCACTGTTATAATTGTAGAGGATGCCCGTCTTGAACTGAAGGGCACCGAGGAGATTTTCAGAACCGAAATACCCGAGGCAGAAATAATAGGCACGGCTTCGAATGAAAATGAGTTGAATGCACTGTTGAAAGAACAGCTTCCACAGCTATTGCTGCTTGATTTGGGACTTGGTGGTTCTACAACAGTTGGTGTTGAGATTTGTGCAAGGATAAAGAAGGAACACCCGGAAGTTAAGGTGCTTGTGTTTACAGGCGAACTGCTCGATGAGAATCTTTGGGTAGATGTGTTGAATGCGGGAGCAGACGGTATAACCCTGAAAACCGGCGAACTGCTGACAAAGCACGAAATCTATGCTGTCATGAGCGGCAAGAAAAATATCTTCAATCAACCGTTGCTCGAGAAAATGGTGTTGCGTTTCAAAGAGTTTGTGACACGTGATGCCGAGCGCAAGAAATCGGTCATGCATTATGAAATAGACCGTTACGACGAATGTTTCCTGCGTCATCTTGCGCTGGGATATACCAAGGAGATGATATCTTCGCTCAAGAGCATGCCATTTGGTGTAAAATCACTCGAAAAACGTCAGGCCGACCTTATCGCCCGTCTGTTCGACAGTAGTGAACAGCGTGGTATAAATGTGACAAGGCTTGTGGTTCGTGCAATAGAATTGCATATAATTGATATTGATAATCTTGAAGCCGATGAATAGTAAAAGAGGGTATTATTTCCCCGTTGTGGCATATACGCTGCTTCTGCTGCTGATATGGTTGCTTTCGTGGCTCATATCGGTGGGCGAATACTTTGTAGGACTTGACTCTTCGGTAAACTCGCTTGTCAGTGCCGAAGGGTTGCGCTGGGCATTGCGCACCGTTCTGCCTTCGCTCAACTCTGTATCATGGGGTAGTGTAATACTGCTTTTGGTGTCGGTCGGGCTCTTGCGCTCATCGGGGCTGTTGCGTCTTGTAGTGCGTATTTTCGGCTTTAGACACCTTACAAGGAATGAACGCCGGGCAGCACTGTTCACAACAATAGCTCTTGCTTGTTATTCCCTATTGCTATATATGTCAATAGCTTCACCGTGGAATATGCTGCTTGGAGTTACTGGTGACATTGCCGGTTCGCCGTTTATGCACGGCTTGTCATTGTTGCTCTTCTTGGGTGTGCTGCTGCTCTCTTTGGTACACGGATTCATATATGGAAATTTCCGTTCGCTATCCGACGTGTTGTGTGGCGTGGGCGATACATTCTCGCTGTTCATCCCGGCTTTGGTTGCGCTGGTGCCTGCTTCGGGGATAATGCCATGTATAGAGTATACAGATGTCTTGAGTATGACTGATATTTCTCAGTCCAATATATCTTTGGCTGGTAATATTATACTCTCTCTTCCCTTTTTGCATACGATAATGTTGCATTTGATTGAGAAAAGAGAGGAGTGAAAACCGCTTTTCAGTCGTTGAATATACTTGAACCTATTCTTATGTGAGTGCTGCCGTGTTCTATTGCAATGGGGTAATCATCACTCATTCCTGCCGATAGTGTATTGAATTTATTATCGTAGGGGAAGAATTCCCTCTTTATCTTCTCGAACAGCTCCTTTACTGCTGAAAATTCTCCCGAAACTGTTGCTGTGTCTTCGGTATTGCTTGCCATGCACATGAGGCCATGGATTTCAATATTAGAGAGCTGTTTCCACTCACCGTCAGCTAACATCTCCAGACATTCGCTTGGTGTGAACCCGAACTTTGTATCCTCTTGTGCAATGTGAATCTGCAGCAGGCAAGGTATGCGGCGGTTGCATTTCTCGCCGTGCTTGTTTACCTCCTGTAGCAGTCTGTAACTGTCAATGCTGTGTATGAGATGCACGAATGGTGCGATGTATTTGATCTTGTTGCTTTGTAGATGGCCTATGAAATGCCATCTGATGTCGCTTGGCAGTTCCTGTTGCTTAATGCGAAGGTCCTGTGCCTTGCTTTCGCCAAAATCTCTCTGTCCGGCATCATAGGCAGCCTGAATGGCTGCCACTGGGTGATATTTTGATACGGCAATAAGCGTTACCCCTTGTGGCAGGGTAGCGCCTATTGTCTTTATTCTGTTTCCTATAGGTGTATCAGCCTTCATAATGGAAAATGTCCACAATGGCACTCTCGTTAACCGATACCAGGTTGTAGTCCATAACTGAATCTTCCATGTGCTTGTTAAGGTTCTTCACGGCATTGGTAACGTCCTCGGCCTTTACAAGAATGACAACTGATGATTTCTTCTCCTTTGCCGAAACTTCGTCGATTGTGATCATGGAGATCTTGCACTTGAACCACTTGTCGGCGTTTTCGCTGTTGCTGTCAACCAATTCGTTGTACTTTGTACGTTCCATCTTGTTGATGTTGAACTCGCCTGTTACTTGTGGCTGTAGCTCGCGTGTTATATGCTTCTCAATCTCGGTGAATGTGAAGCCTTGTACAAGAT
>JAFZFM010000091.1 GCA_017555865.1 Bacteroidaceae bacterium | reverse complement strand
GATCTTTGGCACATACGGAACGTCTAGCACTGATACTGGTTCAGCGGAGAGCCAGATTGCTTTGTTCTCATACCGTATTGCACACTTGACAGAGCACCTTAAGGCTAACCGTAAGGATTATAGCACACAGAGAGCTTTGACAATGTTGGTAGGTAAGCGTCGTTCACTCCTTAACTATCTTAAGGATCGTGACATCAACCGCTACCGTGCTATCGTAGCTAAGCTCGGCTTGCGTAGATAATCTGCGACAAGAATGTTTAAGCGAGATTCTCAAAAAGAGAGTCTCGCTTTTTTGTTTTATTAATATCCCGTTATCTACTGTTTGGCCAAATTCTTCGGTTTGTGAAATATCAGGATTGTGTGTGACTTCTTCTTTTTATGAGGATGGAGATAACGATAGATAGTCCAATGAGCATAGGGTAGTACAGGTTGGGGATAATTGCCAAAGGTGATATCTTGGCAAGTCCCGAAGCCATGAGTAGCTGTGCTCCATAAGGAATTACGCCCTGTACAAAACATGAAGTGGTGTCCATAAGGCTGGCCGCACGTTTGGGGGATATTCCGAACCTCTTTGAAATGTCGCGGGATATATCACCTACGGTGAGTATTGCAATTGTGTTGTTGGCAGTGCAAATGTTTGCCATTGCGGTAAGCATGGTTATGGAACCCTCGGCTGCACGCTTAGAACGTACACGGAATGTTGTTATACGTATAAGGAAATCAATTCCGCCATTCAGCCTTACAATTTCCAACAGTCCGCCGGCAAGCATGGTTACTATAATGAGTTCGCACATTCCCATTATTCCTCCTCCCATCTCTGTAAAAATGCTTATGTTGCCTATAGAACCGGTTGCAAGCCCAATTGTACCGGCTGTTATAATACCTATAATAAGTACCAGAAGCACGTTGACTCCAAGCAGAGCTGTTACAATTACAATTATATAGGGCAGACATTTGATGATGTCTGTCATGGTTACTGCCTGCGTTTCAATCTCCTCGATAGAGTTCCCGCTAAAGGCATAGATAAGTAGTGTTATGAATGCAGCCGGCAGTACAAGGGCAAGATTGGTACGGAACTTGCTGCGCATGGAGCAACCCTGCGTTTGAGTTGCTGCAATTGTTGTGTCCGATATAAAAGATAGGTTGTCACCAAAAAAAGCTCCACCTACAACTATTGCCACAAGCCAGGCAATATCGCAGTTCATCTGTGCGGCAAGGGCTGTCACAACTGGTGTCAGTGCAACAATTGTGCCTACGGAGGTTCCTATTGACATTGATATGAAACACGATGCTATGAAAATTCCCGCAGGCAGGAAATTGCCGGGAATAAGGTTCAGTGTAATTCCTACAGTGGAATCTACCGCTCCCATGGCCTTTGCGAGTGCAGCAAATGCTCCGGCAAGGACAAATATCCATATCATATACATGATTCTCGGGTTGGCAGCACCGTTCGAGAAATTGTCTATGCGGTTGTTGAGAGTTTCGCCACGTGATATGGCAATGGCATAAACCGAAGCTACCATAAATGCCACTGCTATAGGAATACGGTAGAAATCGCCTGCTACAATGGAGCCTGCAAGGTATATTGTCAATAGTACAATTATGGGCGAAAGCGCAACCACTCCTTTATAAATATATTGCATGTGGCTTTTGTTTTGTGTTAACCAAGTTTCTCTTTAAGGAATTTTCCGGTATGTGACTCCTTGCATGCCGCTACCTCTTCGGGTGTACCGGCGCATACAAGGTGGCCGCCTTCATCGCCGCCTTCAGGTCCTAGGTCAATCAGGTAATCGGCGCATTTTATGACGTCCATGTTGTGTTCTATTATCACAAGCGAATGTCCGCGTTCCAATAGCTTTTCAAACGATTTGAGCAATTTCTTTATATCGTGGAAGTGTAGTCCGGTTGTGGGTTCATCGAAAATGAACATTGTCGGACGGTCACTCTGTCTGCTCAGATAGTATGCTAGCTTTACGCGCTGGTTCTCTCCTCCCGACAGAGTTGATGACGACTGTCCTAATTTAATGTATGCAAGACCCACATCCTGTAGTGGCTGCAGGTTTTCGGCAATGCGCTTTTGTCCATGCTCCTGGAAAAAGTTTATGGCATCTCCAACCGTCATCTCAAGTATGTCGTGTATGTTCTTGCCGTGGAACTTCACCTCAAGAATCTCGTTCTTGAATCTCTTGCCATGGCATGATTCGCAGGGCAGTTTAAGGTCGGCCATAAACTGCATTGATACGGTTATTGTCCCCTCACCCTTGCACTCTTCGCAGCGTCCTCCGTCCGAATTGAAAGAGAAGTGTCCTGCTCCGTATTTCATCTGCTTTGAAAGTGGTTGCTGGGCAAAGAGGTGACGTATGTCGTCGTAAACCTTGAGGTATGTCACAGGATTTGAACGCGATGATTTTCCAATCGGGTTCTGGTCTACAAGTTCGACGCCATGGAGTTGTTTCAATGCGCCCTCAACGCATTCGCATTGTCCCGGAGCCTCGCAACTGTTCCCGAAATACCGCATTAGTGAACGGTATAGTATGTTGCGTACAAGAGTCGATTTTCCCGAACCGCTTATGCCGCTCACGACAGTGAAAAGGTTCAACGGGATATTTACATCAATACCCTTAAGGTTGTTTTCCCTTGCTCCTTTAATGGTTATGTGGTTGTTCGATGTGCGACGGTGCCGTGGAACCTCTATGGTCTCTTCTCCGAGCAGGTATTTTACAGTGTAACTGTTGCTGCCCTTTTCAAGGTCGCTCATATTGCCCTGATATACGATGTGTCCTCCATAGGAACCTGCCTTTGGACCGACATCTATAATATAGTCGGCTGCGCGTATGATCTCTTCGTCATGCTCGACCACAACAACTGTATTGCCAATGTCGCGCAGACGGTAAAGTACGTTTATCAGGCGTCCTGTATCGCGGCTGTGAAGACCAATGCTCGGCTCGTCGAGAATGTAGAGCGAGCCTACAAGAGCGCTACCCAATGATGTTACAAGGTTTATTCTCTGGCTTTCACCTCCCGAGAGCGTGTTGCTCAAACGGTTAAGTGTAAGGTATCCAAGTCCAACGTCGATAAGGCACTCTATGCGGCTACGTATCTCTGTCAGTATACGTTTGGCTACAGCTGTGTCATATTGGTCGAGTGTCAGTTTGTCAAAAAACTCTTTTAACTTGGTTATAGGCATTACTATCAGTTCGGTAATGCTTGCTCCTCCAACTTTCACATACGTTGCCTCTTT
The DNA here is from genome assembly GCA_017555865.1 of Bacteroidaceae bacterium. Taxonomy (GTDB): domain Bacteria; phylum Bacteroidota; class Bacteroidia; order Bacteroidales; family Bacteroidaceae; genus HGM04593. The sequence continues at coordinate 8,651 of JAFZFM010000091.1, read as the reverse complement.
TTTGAGTCTTGTACCGTTGCAGGTTGGGCATATCGGCTTTCCTCGGTAGCGTGCAAGCATAACGCGGTATTGTACCTTGTACTGGTTGGCCTTGACCATGTCAAAGAAACGGTCTATGCATATCCCTTCGTTATACTCCTCAATCCATGGTCCCTTATGCCAAAGGTAGTCCTTCTGCTCCTGTGTCAGGTTATAGTATGGCTCAAATATCGGGAAGTTGTCCTGTGGTGCTCTACGGCAGAACTCAGTTTTCCACTCTCCCATCTTGTCGCCTCGCCAGCAGAACACAGCTCCGTCGTATACACTCAATGTCTTGTTGGGGATTACAAGATCCTCGTCTATACCCACAATGCGTCCGAAACCTTCGCAGTCGGGGCATGCTCCAATTGGTGAATTGAATGAGAACAACTGCTCGCTTGGCTCCTCAAATTCAATACCGTCTGCTTCGAAACGTATGCTGAATAGGTGAGGCTCTTCCTCGTCCATGAATTGCAGCATGCAAGAACCGTTGCCTTCATAGAATGCTGTTTCGGCTGAATCGAGCAATCGTGTTTCGGCCTCCTTGCTGTTTACAGTCAAACGGTCAATTAGCAGTGCAGGTCTTTCACCCTTTCTGGGCGTATAGTCTTCTATGCGCAGAATCTCCTTACCAAGCACAATACGTGTAAAACCTTGTTGCAGATATATCTGCAACTGTTGTGCCAACTCTCGGTCCTGTCGGTCTGGTATTGGGGCAAGCAACATAAAACGTGTCCCCTCGGGACGGCTCTTCATGCATGCGACAAGGTCTTCGGGGTTGTCCTTCTTTACAAGCCTACCGCTTATTGGTGAATAGGTTTTTCCTATTCTCGCATATAACAGCTTGAGATATTCGTATATTTCGGTGGATGTACCAACTGTTGAACGTGGGTTGCGGTTGTTTACCTTCTGCTCAATGGCTATGGCTGGTGGAATTCCTTTTATGAAATCGCAGTCGGGCTTGTTCATCTGTCCCAAGAACTGGCGGGCATACGAAGAGAGTGATTCTACATAGCGTCTTTGTCCGTCGGCGTATAGCGTGTCAAAGGCAAGTGATGACTTGCCGGAGCCCGAAAGTCCCGTTATGACAACAAGCTTGCCCCTGGGAATCTCTACATTTACATTCTTCAGGTTGTTTACGCGTGCGCCTTTTATTATTATGTTCTTATTGTCGTCCATGCTGCGATACTCTTGCTCGTTATGTTTCAATTCGCGAATTTACGCAAAATTGATGAGAATTTACAAGATTCATCTAAAATGCTGGGTGCAGAAATGGTTAAATTTTATGTACCGACATCCATGTTCATAATGAATCATTCCGGTATTCTTTCCGTAATATAAAAAAATGTACCCGCTTCTCACGAAGAAGGTACACTTTGAAACATCAAACAGGTGTTTGTGGCCAAAAGACTTTGGGCACCAACAATACAGCAAAATTAAATATTAAAAAGCATTTGTATATTATATTCTAAATCTCTTGGCTGCCTGTTTTTTGTAATGATGTTTCTTTTACTGAATTAAAATTTTTAACCCAGAATCTAAGTTTTATGAAGCTGAAAAACATTTTGTTTAAAAAGTGGGAGGCGCTATTTTTTATAGCGCTCTCTCACAATTTTATTTTGTTACTTTATCTCGATTGTAACAGGGATTTCGCACTTGACAACTGACAAGTCTTCGAATGTTACTGTTGCAATAACAGTGAATGTCTTGTTCTCTGTCAACTTAGAGCCCTTGTTCTCCCAAGTGATGACACCTGTAGCTGCGTCTATTTCAAATACAGAGCCGTTTGCAAGCTGGCCAACGAAATTGTTGTAAGCAGCGTTCTTGTTGAATGCGAACTCTACTGTAGGCATACCCACCTTGTATATATCTGTAGCTACATTTGATAGACTCAATGCGTTGGCAACGTATGAGAGGATTGTGCGGTTGTCGAGGTCCTTTACTGCAACCATAGGAGTTGCATCTGCTTCGTTGACACCGGTGAGGTCCTTGACTACAACACCCTGAGTAGAACCGGAAAGGAATGGGTTCTGGAATACAACCTGATAAGAGAACTTGCACTTCTCACCGTTTACAAGTGTTACAGTGTAGTCAACATTTGCTGCTTTGTATTCACCAGTGAGTGCGTTGCTCAGGCTGATTACGTAGTTGCTGATAGTAACGCCGCTTGATGTTGTGGCAAAATCTATAGCTGTAACATTTTTGTGTAATGTGTAGTACTCGAATATATCCTTTCCATTGATCTTCTCGAAGTGTTCTCCAAGATATGTTGACATCTCCCACAAGTTGTTGCTGTTGAGCTGGCCCTTAACAAGGATGAGGTCACCTGACAGGTTGGCGTAAGATGTTCTGTGATACAGGTTGTTGTACTTGAACGCCTCGCAGTTCTCGCTTACGCTGAACTTCTGTGTAATGACGAAGTTGCTGTAAGCCTTGTTGTTGTTAGCCTTGATGTTGATGATTACAGTGTACTCTGCAGAGTTGCCTCCATAGGTGTTCTCAGTCTTGATTAGGTTGTTTACAAGAACCTCAACGCGTGATGTGGTTGTATTGCTGCTATTCAGGTCAACGCTAACCTTAACGCCATCGTTCTCTGCAGCACCGGAACCGCTTGCACAGTCGCTGTTGATGATAGTCTCACCTCTTGGGTTTTTTACAGTGATTGTGAACTCGCCGTTGTTGTTGCCGTAGTGGCTCCAGAAGTTTTCTGCAGTAAGGCCTACTGCTGCATACATCTCCTGGTTGATCTGTGTGAAAGGCATTACGTTTACAGATGTATATGCACTTGTCAAGTTCTGGTAGATGTATGACTTTTGCGCAAGATTGATATTCTTGTCGGGCTGGTTGCTGCCGGGAACAACGGGTTTCTCAGTAATCTCCAATTTGATGTAAGAAGAGGCGATGAGTCGCTTTGCACCTTCATTGTCATCGATAAATGCGTCAACGCGTACGACTGGTGTACGGCCGATAGCAGAAGTACCCTTTCCTTCGGCAACAGAGAGAACACCATTCTCAAGTGAAACGAACCACTGCTGGTTTGTCTTCTGATTGTCGTTTGCCTCGTAGTTTGTAGGAAGTGAGAACTCGTAGCTGATTCCTGTGAAACCAAGTGCGCTGAGAGTCTTCATCTTGTTGAACGAGTACATGTTTACATATTCGTTAAGGTTGATACTCTCAAGGTACATGAATGAAAGGTTTGCTGGATAGCTTAGAGCTACAAACTGCTTGATGAATGCATCGTTCTCATTGTTCCCGTAACCTGCGATAACGCCGTTGGTTGTACGGTCGTAATATCTGTTGCTTGATGTTGCGCGTGGATTTACGATTGCAGCATCAATTGCTGTAGACTTGATGTGTACATAGTCTGATGTTACAGGTGTTGTTCCGACCCAAGCCTGCATTGCAACGATGTCCTCAGTACTGTTGCTCTTTGAAAGAACTGAAGCGTTTACTGTTGCTTTGATTGTTACTTCACCATCGTTGCTTGTTGTTGCCTCAACAGCGTTCAGAAGATTTTTCTTGTCGCCGGCAATTGCACGTGTTGTAACACTGCGGTTGATGAATGAGAACAATGCACCGTTTGTATAGGCATCGGTTGGGTTCAAACGGTATCTCAAGTCAACAGAGTTCGATTTGTCCAATGCAACAGGTTTCAATTCCTTTGTACTTCCTGTCTTGAACTGGCCCTCTACATAGTAGTTGGCAATGTGGAGGAATTCGTTTGTTGTTGTTGGAAGTGAGATTTCGCTGCTGTAAACTTCTGGTATGAACGCTATAGAACCGAGAGCTTTGCCAATATACAACACAACCTCTCCCTCAACACCGTTTACGCCGCTCAGTTTCAAAGTGTTGCCATCTGCAATTGCGCTAAGGCATGCTGCTCTCCATGAAATCTGTGTCTTGCTGACCAATTTGCCGTCCTTATATATATCGAAGCAGCCGGTCTCAGAGTTTGGAACATAGTATTCACCATTCTCGCCATCTTTTCCGTTTACACCGTCTTTTCCGTTTACACCGTCAACACCGTCCTTACCGTCCTTGCCGTCAACACCGTCTTTGCCGTCCTTACCGTCTTTTCCGTCAGTGCCATCTTTTCCGTCAGTACCGTTAACGCCGTCCTTGCCATCAATGCCAATGGCTTTGTATTCGCTCTTCTCGCCGTTAAGGTACCAGTAACCGTCTGCCTCGATTGTCCATACCGCGGCATCTTTACCATCTTTACCATCCTTGCCGTGTGTGAGCTGGTAATTGTTGCCGTTGCTGAGGGTAAGTTTTATGCCCTCGGCATTTGCTACTACATCTTTAATTACAACACCGCTCTGAAGCAATGATTCAATCTCGGCAAGCGAAGCCTGCTGAGCGTCAATTTGTGTCTGAAGTTTTTTGATGTCATCATCATAGTCTTCAGCACAAGAAACAAATGTTCCTGTAAAGGAGAAAACAAGTCCTCCAAACAGAAGTGCTTTTAATAATTTTTTGTTAATCATAATGGATTTGATTTAATTTATAAATTAAAAATTAGGAAATTGAAATCTTTATATATAGATAATGCGTTAACTGAATTTGAGAATTTCGTTAATAAAATGTTTGTGCCATAGCCGTTATTTTGTGATTTTATTGTAATTTTAGCGTGTAAAGCAGCAAATGTTTGTGCAAAGGTAAAACAAATCTTTGATACAAACCAAATAAATAATTGATTTTTTGAGGTTATTGCATGGAAATAATTGAGAGGGTGCAGAAAATAATTGATAAAGAGGGGCTGAATGTCTCTTCTTTTGCGAAAAGGATAGGTGTTGTAGATCAGACAGTAAGAGGTATTGTTGTTCAACGGAGGAATAAGCCGGGTTTTGATTTGATTGTTAGAATTCTTCAAACATTTAATTGGGTGAATGCCGAATGGCTTTTGCTTGGTGTTGGTGATATGGTGAAGGCTTCTGATGGGGGAAAGCAGGATAATGTAGAGAACTATTCTATGAATGAACTAGTGCACTACTTGAGAGAAAAAGATATAAAAATTGAAAAACTCATCGAGGAAAAGACTGAACTTAAAGTGTTGTATGAGTTGCTGAAAAAAGAGTCGGCAAGAGCACGGGATTGAGTCGGTGTATGTTTTTCATATTGACATGAGGCAATATTGTGTTGCCTCTTTTTTTTATGCCGAAATTTGACTATCTTCGCATTGCTTAACGATGTTAATATACTGCTATGCGTGTCAAATATTCTCTTTTATTGCTACTGATTTTGTTGCTGGTGTCATGTGGCAGCAGAAAGCATGTTTCAAGAACAGAATTTCCTAAGCGTGAGTTTCGTGGTGCATGGATACAAGCTGTCAACGGGCAGTTCATGGGTATGGATGAGAAGCAGATGAAAACCTATCTGTTGGAAATGCTCGATAATTTGCAAAAGGTAAATGTAAATGCGATAATATTTCAGGTTCGCGTAGAAGGTGATGCTCTGTATGAATCGCGATATGAGCCTTGGAGCCGTTATATAACAGGAACTCAGGGCGTTTCGCCCGGTTGGGACCCGCTGGAGTTTATGGTTGCCGAGTGTCATAAGCGAAATATGGAACTTCATGCATGGATAAATCCGTATCGTGCCAGAACAAAGGGTACAAAATATGTCGCGCATAATCACATGAGCAGCCGTCACCCCGAAAGATTCGTTGAATATGAGGGACAACTATATTTCAATCCTGCACTGCAGAGTAACCGTAAATATATATGTACTGTTGTAAAGGATATTCTTGACCGTTATGATGTCGATGGTATACATATAGATGACTATTTCTATCCATACCCTGTCAAAGGTAAAGATTTTGCCGACGATGAATGGTTCAATTCAAGTGGCGCCGATGATAAGGCTGAGTGGAGAAGAGAAAATGTAAATCATCTTATTTATCACCTTCATCGTGTTGTTCATGACAGCAAGCCTTGGGTGAAATTTGGTGTCTCACCTTTTGGCATATACCGCAACAAGAGCAGTTGGAAAAAGGGTAGTCTTACAAAAGGTCTTCAGTGTTACGATGACCTTAATGCTGATGTGCTCAAATGGATAAATGAGGGATGGGTTGACTATTCGATTCCGCAGGTGTATTGGGAAATTGGTCATGCTGCTGCCGATTATAAGGAACTTGTAGCCTGGTGGGCAAAATATGCTTCGGCTCGTCCGTTGTACATAGGACAGGATGTCCAGCGCACAGTAAAGGCTGCCGGTGGAAACCAGCAGACCGAAAAGTATGCGTTGCAGCGTGCCGAGGTGAATGTTATGGGGGCTTGTTTTTGGGATGCCGCGTCTGCTGCAAACAATGTTGCCGGTTACAGGGATGTACTTGCTAACGGGATATACAGGTATCCGGCTCTTCAGCCACGATATGTATTCATGGATGACAAGGCTCCCAAGAAGGTTGCCGGGGTTGATGTTGTAAAGGATGATGATGGCGATGTGCTGGTGTGGCTGCTTAAGGATAAGGCTTATAAAGATGAAATGAATGCTCCATACAGGTTTGTCGTCTATCGTTTTGCCAAAGGCGAGAAGGTGGATTTGAATAATCCTGCACGCATTGTTGCAATAACATCAAAACCTTTCTACAGGTTGCAGGCTATTGAGACTGATTGTACCTTTGTAGTTACGGTGTTGGACCGCATGCAGAACGAGTCAAAAGGAGTAAAGTATAAATATGAAGTAAAGCATTGAAATATGGACTGTGAAGTAAGGATATATGAACTTGAGACTCCCGATTGCAGTTTGCTCACAGGCATTAACAATCTTCTGGCGCAGTTGTCATCAACACCAGTGCAGTTCGGCTACCCGGAACTTGAGGCTATTGTGAAATCACCGGCTTCACATCTTTTTGTAGCTGAGTGTGGTGGTGTTCTTGCCGGTATGCTGACACTAGGTGAGTATCTTGCACCAACAGGGCGTAAAATGTGGATTGAGGATGTAGTTGTCGACAAATCCATGCGTGGGCATTCTATCGGGCGCAAACTGGTTGAACATGCCATAGGATTTGCCAAAAGTCTTGGAAACGGTACTCTAATGCTTACATCACGCTCTACTCGTGTTGCGGCAAATGCCTTGTATCAATCATGTGGCTTCCTTATAAAAGAGACAAACCTATACCGTATGCCTGTAGATGGCGATACCGTATAGGATTGCTGTAAAGTTTTGTATATTTGCTTTTAACCGGACTTGAAGGTCGGTCAGGTAAAATGCTTTTTCAATTCTTCCAGTTTCTTTGTAAGTGACAGGATTGCCCTGCTCTTTACTACAGAAATGGTACTTTGTATATTCTTTTCACTGGTCTCTTCGAAGCTTTTCTTGCTTTTAATATACTTCCAAATGATGGGTGCTGCAACTTTCATGCTTTTTTTCTCAATGACAAGCAGTCGAAGAACAATGCGCTCACGTTCTTCCAACATATTGTATGCCTCCCATACAGGTTGTGTCTCATATTCCTCTTCGGCTGTGAAATGCTCAAGAATATTGATAAACTCCGGATCTGTCGGAATGAACTCGTGTGAACAACGCTTTTTTTCTTCGTTCGATTTTTTGGAAAAATAGTTTATGGCACACGATGTCAGGTATTTGTTCAGTGAGCAGTCATTTTTGTTGTTCCAGCTTTTAAGGACCCTCCAGTCGTTGTCCGATATGAATTCGTAGAACTCTCCAAGAACGCTTCCTATATAATTGCTGTTATTGAAGTTTGCCGATATGTAATATAGTAGTTTTCTGCATTTTTCGTATATGAAATATTCGAATAGCTTGTTGTCTATCGGTTCTGTTGTGAGTGATTCTACAAATTCTTTGTCACTCATATTTTCATATTTATGAATATTCTTAAGCATGCTTTATTTGCTGAATGTTATGCTGTAAGTGTTATATATGTTTGAAAAGGCGATATATGAAAGTTTTGTGCTTATATCTCCATCAAAACTATAACTGTTGCTTATTATGGGCTTTGAAGAACTTCCGTGTCCAGGGATTTCAGTACGTCCTCCTTGTTCCTCCTCTGTAAGAATGTATGGTGTTCCTTTACCTACATATCCCATAGAGGCATAAATCTGTGGCATACCACTTTGTACAAAAGCCATCAGGTCTGTACCTTTATATGGGAAGATATATTTGGTATTGAACTGGTACTCGTATGTGCTGTAGTCGGTGCTGCCGTCCTTGATGTATTTCTTGTGTTCTGTTATTTTTGTGAGTTGGTAGCCGTTCCATTTATAGTTGTAGGTGATTTCGTAGTCCATGTCTCTGTATGTGCTGCTTTTGCAAAAATCACCACTGTAAGCGAATGTCCTTGTGCTGGTGGTAGTATATTGCTCCCCACTCTTTGTGTCAATGTGGTCAATTATTGAACTTATCTCTTTTATATAACCGTTTTCGTTCAGGTATACAATTTCATGTACCTTGCGGGTATAGTCCTCTGTTATACCATTGACATTCTTTGAATAGCTTATATCTGTATTTGTCTCAATGGCATTCTCTCCATCATGTCTCTGGTAATATTTTATGTTGCTTTTGTGGTACTCTTTTTGTATAATATCACCGTTTGTCTCAAATGAGTATTCGTATGACGTTACCTTGTTGTCATAGTTTCTTGTTATGTTGGTCCATTTCTCTGTTATTTC
>JAFZFM010000090.1 GCA_017555865.1 Bacteroidaceae bacterium | reverse complement strand
GCAAAGAAGGGCAACTATGCAATCATGACACCCGACAGCCACTGCTACCTGAATTTCTACCAGACAACCGACCGCCGGGACGAACTGCTTTGCATCGGCGGCTACATTCCTTTAAGAAAAGCCTACTCGCTCAACCCATATGACAGACTTGCCGAAGACGAGCAGAAATACATTATGGGCGTACAGGCCAACCTTTGGACAGAATACATCTCTACACCTATGCAGTTGGAATACATGCTATTGCCACGCCTCAGCGCCATAGCAGAGATTGGTTGGAGCAACCCGTCACCCGAAGAAAAAGACGTGGAGGAGTTTATTGGACGTGCCAAACAGTTGTCGCGCTACTACTATGTTTTCGGATGGAATTGCGCAATACATTTCTTTGAGGACGGTGTACAAATAGGTTGGTAAAATTTTATCTATTTCATTAATTTTATTTAACTATAAAATAGGAGTTTGTATTGAACAGACTCCTATTTTTGTAGCCATAAAAACTTACTAACCAAAACACTTTTTTATGAAAAAACTTTTTACTCTATTCATTTGCGGATTGCTATCCATTGCAGCAGTTTTTGCTGACGAGCCATTCCGCAACCACAGGTACGACTCATTCAAAGTACTTGAGACAAACAACGAGAGCATTGTTTTCATCGGTAACAGTATTACCGATATGCACTGTTGGCCCGAGGCATTCGTAACATCCAACGGAGATTACTTGCCTATTGTGAACCGAGGCAACTCGGGAACATACTCTACCGAGCAAAGCGATAATCTGGAATCGTATCTGAAAGGCAAGCCCAAGAAAGTCTTTATGATGATTGGTACTAACGACATTGCCACACGAGGATTGAATTTCACAGGAGAACAGGTTCTACAGCAGATAAAGAGCATGGTGGACCGCATACAGAAGCGCTCACCCGAAACAAGAATATACTTGTACTGTATTCTTAAGAGCGACTACGGCTACAGAGTTGAATCGACATGGCTACACGCTAACGAATTGATAAAGGAATATGTAGAAAAGACAAATTCCGACAAACTGAAATATGTCGATATCTATGACGAGCTGGCATGTGTTGCTGACGGTGGTGTATGGAGCTACGACAAGTTGCACCTTACCGCTGCCGCGTATGAGATATGGTGTAGATCTATCTGCCAGCACCTTGCAGAGGGCGAGAATTACACCGTAAGCACTGTTTACCACGCAAACACCTCATCATTACAAAGCAATGGCGGGTTCGGCAGAACAACACATGGTATGCGTGCGACATATTTCAGCATGATGCCTATAAGCAACAAGGATGTGCTTGTTTTCGGTGACGAATTCATCAAGAACGGAGAATGGCAGGAGTTGCTCGGCAACCGCAATGTAAAGAACCGCGGTACCGGTTGGGGATATGGCGGCGACATTGCAACAACAAGCAAGATTGTAGATGCCACTTATGCAAATATCGAGGGGGTAACAAAAGAAAATGCCAAAGCGATATTCATATACACCGGAACAGGCGACTGTAATGGTACAACAGATATTGAGACCGTAAAATCAAACTACAAGGCACTTGTTGACAAGATTGTAGAAAAATCTTCTACATCAAAAATTTATTTAATGGCCCTATGCCCAACAGACAATGCAAGCAACACAACATCGCGCATTGCCGTGCTCAACAACTACATGAGCACTCTTGCAAACGAAAACGAGAACATGCGTTATGTTGATACATACACCCCGTTCCTCAACGGCAACGTTGCCAAGACAAAATATTTCTACCCAAGCAACTACCTTGGCGGTTTGGGATACGTTGTAATGGCAAATGCCATGAAGGATGCCTTGAAGATTGATTTCCCTGCTGACACATATACAGTCATAAGCGAAACAGAAGCAGAGACACGCTACACACAGGCCACCCTGCGCAACACACTTTCACAGGCTATTGCACGCGGCCTCACCGCAGAGCGTGGCAACGGGATTGGACAATACGACCCTGAAAAGATGGATATTGTCGATACCGAGACAGAGAATGCATACACTCTGCTTGCAAAAGAGAGCATCACAGAAACAGAGGTTCAGGAGACAAGCGCAAGACTCACAACCGCTCTGACACAAGCCATTTCAATGCCAAAGGCAAGTACCACCGAGGACGAATATTGGTATCAGATAACATCTTTACGCAGCCCAAGCCGCTACATCAGCGCCGAGGGCCAGGCAACCGGCGTTGTAGGCAAGGAGAACACTGCGGCAGCGGCTACATCAATGTGGAAGTTCGTTGACCGTGGCGACAACACATTCGACATCATCAACCGCGAATACAACTCATATCTGAACCCTGTTGCAAACTACAACGCACAGATTTCGACCACCACTACCAAGCCTTCTAAAGGCTGGTCCATCAGCTATGCGAACACACCTGCATACTACATAATCTCGGCAGGCGATGTACAGCTTAACCAGACAGGTAGCGGACAGAGCTTCAAACTATACAACTGGAGCAACAGTGCCAATCTTGGCAGTGACCGTGGCGACGACGGTTGCCAGCTCTCGATTTTCGAGGCTGGCGAAATAGTTGAATTGCCCGAAGGCATCAAGACT
>JAFZFM010000089.1 GCA_017555865.1 Bacteroidaceae bacterium | reverse complement strand
GTGCTTGTCTTTTTATGCCCTTTTTTGCCTGTTTTTCCCTTTTTCGCAGTTACATAGCCCGCTATGCGCCTTTGAAAAATAAAAAAACACTCTAAAAAAGTTCTATAAAAATTTCAAGGACATAAATTTAAACAACTTCTAAACAACAGGCTGACTTCAAAAAAAGTCAGCCTGTTGTAGTCTATGATAAAATAAGTAAAGGCATTTTCAGTTTTTGCGTTCAACTATTAACAGAAAGAAAACATGTTATCTAAAAGCTGGATTCTCGCTATTGACTCGCACCATTACAGCACTATCCGGCCAATAGCCTATGGATGTATCTGTCCTGAACAATAAAGTATTGGTACTGAACAGTTCCAATGTCACACCGCAATTACAAGTACCTGCGAATGGAATTTCATTGCCAACAAAATACCCGACAGCACTATTGCCATTCATGGGTAACTGAAGAAACGCTTGGGGAACAAGCTTGTTTTCCTCATCATATTCAGCGTTCTGTATTCTGTTCCCACCCAAAAAGACACCACCAGGAGCTATGAGAAGAGAATCATTCCGTTCACCAACATATACGTAGAAAACCTGCCAGGGACCATTTTCGGTCCACTCCCATATACCTACAAAAGGAGATGGTTCAATTCCTGAAATATCGAATATGTTTGTATCTGTCACTTCCACATCGGGTACATTATAATGCCCCTTATACAATTCAATGATATCTGATGAAAAAACCGGATTCTCGTTACTCCTGCGAACAAGAATGCCACTATCAGGCCAATGATTTACAATACCGTTTATCTTGAAAGTAAGTGTGTCGGGTGATTTTAGTTCAAAACAGATAGGATAATATTCATTTTGGGGATAATTCTGAAAAACACTGAAATATTGATTCACAATAGTACCAGACAGTTTGTTACCACAATTCGGAGTCGTAATACAGACCTGAGGTATAGGGTCACCTTTTTCATCATTCATAGGATTTCCCGACATATAAAAAGGCTCCTCTCTTTCCCAGTAAAATGCCATAAGCAAAGAGTCATTTCGCTCTCCTATGCGCAGAGAAATATTCTGCACAGTATCATTGACACCGGCATTAACCCAATACCCGACAAATGAAGAAGGTGTGATGCATACATCACCCTGTTGTTTATTGAAGTCACAGGCAACAATGCCTAACAGTAAAATACAAAAGAAGAGTTTCTTCATAAATTATGAATTCTGCAAATACAAGCTTTTAGCGCAAATATAATATCCTTGTTGCCGGAATAACAAATTCTTCCAAGCAAAATCCAATACAAAACTAAAAATCTTATTTCTGCAGTTTCACAAAAATAAAGCGAGAGGGCACCTGATGTCCTCTCGCTTTAATACATTATTTATCATTATTATCCCTTGCGGGCTACAACATTCTTTACAAAATCCATGACAACCGGTGACGGATGAAGCACTGTACTTGAGTACTGTGGCTCGTAGATTACACCTACATACCAGTCGTTTGCAGGGAACTCTACAATGTCAACGAGACCGCTGTCAGGGTGTACACCTGTACAAGCAAGACCGGCGTTCACAAGCTCGTCGCGATACTCTGTGTTGAGCTCAAAACGGTGGTAGTGACGCTCGACAACCTTCTCGGCGCCGTAGATTACGTGTGCCTTGCTGCCCTTGGCGATAACAGTGTCGTAACCGCCACGGCGCATTGTACCGAATGGGTTACCCACGCTCTTGAGATCCTCCATGATGTCAACGATGCGGTGAGTTGTAGCCTCGTTCATCTCGTAGCTGTTAGCATCGGCATAACCGAGGAGGTTACGTGCAACCTCAATAGCCATTACCTGCATACCGAGACCGATACCAAGTGTGAGCAGGTTGTTCTCGCGGCAGTACTTTGCGGCGATTACCTTACCCTCGAAACCACGTGGACCTACTCCTGGACAGATGATATAACCATCCATGCCCTTGAGCATCTGCTCCACATTCTCCTCTGTGATCTTCTCACTGTTGATGAAGTGAGGCTTAATCTTGCAGTCATTGTATGTACCGCACTGTGAAAGGCTCTCGTGGATACTCTTGTATGCATCCTGGAGATCGTATTTACCTACAAGACCGATGTTGATGACCTTCTTGGCGTTGTTACGACGCTCAACGAAAGAACGCCATGGTGCCATCTCCGGAGTCTCGCCTACCTCCTCGCCTGTGAGACGGAGGATAGCGGCATCAAGACCCTGCTCCTGCATCTTGATGGGTACCTCATAGATTGAAGGTACGTCAAGGCTCTGTACTACGCAGTCAGGCATAACGTTGCAGAAGTTTGCAACCTTCTTGCAAAGACCTGCGCTGAGCTTGTGCTCAGTACGCAACACAAGGCAATCGGGCTGGATACCGAGGCTCTGCAACTGCTTTACAGAGTGCTGTGTTGGCTTTGTCTTGAGCTCACCTGCAGCAGAGAGATAAGGTACATATGTAAGGTGTACGCATACCGCACGACGACCGAGCTCCCACTTCAACTGACGGATAGCCTCGAGGAATGGAAGACCCTCGATGTCACCTACAGTACCACCGATCTCGGTAATTACAAAGTCGAACTTCTCCTTTGTGCTACCGCGCTTCATCTTGCGCTTGATCTCGTCTGTGATGTGAGGGATAACCTGAACTGTCTTGCCAAGATACTCGCCACGACGCTCCTTCTCAATTACCTCGCTGTAGATGCGTCCTGTTGTGAAGGTATTCCAACGTGTAGTCTTGATATCTGTGAAACGCTCGTAGTGGCCGAGGTCAAGATCGGCCTCATGACCATCGATTGTTATATAACACTCACCGTGCTCCTGTGGGTTAAGAGTACCCGGAGAGACGTTGATGTATGGGTCGAATTTCTGGATTGTAACCTTGTATCCTCTCGCCTGCAAGAGCTTGCCAAGAGACGCCGAGATGATACCCTTTCCAAGTGATGATGCAACACCACCGGTAACGAAGATGAATTTTGTTTCAGCCATATTATTGGGTTTTATCAGTCAAACAAATTATGTCCAAAACATTCTTCTTTGGACATACAAAATTAATGCAAAGAATATATACATCAAAAAAAAGTAAGGTTTTTTTATGAGCAACGGAAAAAATTAAGCGGAAAGGTCAAGGCCAAGAATTTGGCTATAATATAAATGCTG
>JAFZFM010000088.1 GCA_017555865.1 Bacteroidaceae bacterium | reverse complement strand
TGAACGCAGGCTGATATTTTTTGCCACTTTAAAGCCTTTTTAATACCTTCGCAGATACTATGAACAAGTTTGCCGATGTCATATTACCCCTACCGCTACCCGGGACATTCACCTATAGTATTCCACAGGAGCTGCAAGGCTGCGTCATGCAGGGAAGCCGTGTAACCGTACCTTTGGGCAACAAGAAGAGCTATACAGCACTTGTTATGGCACTGCATGACCGGGAACCGGTCAGCTACGAAGTAAAACCGATAAAAGAGGTTCTTGACGAGGCCCCCATAGTAACCGAGAATCAGATGAAACTATGGGAATGGATTTCAAAATATTACCTTTGTTCATTGGGAGAGATATACAAGGCAGCTATTCCTCAAGGGCTGAAAGGTGAGTTCAAGCCAAAGACCGAACAACGCGTGCGCCTTACTGCCAAATGCAACGATGAAAAGGGGGTAAAACTATTGCTGCAAGCTCTCACAAGAGCTGTAAGCCAAAGACGTTTGCTTGACACATTTCTGAAGATGGTGGAGCCATTCTCGGCAACCCCTAAAGAGATCTCCAAACATAAATTGCTGGAAACTGCACAGGTGAATGCCAACATCTACAAACAGTTGCAGGACAAGGGTATTCTTGAAAGCTACGAAGTAGAGATTGGAAGGTTAGGGAAACAACAGCACGAGGTTATACCACAGAACAGCCTTAACAATGCGCAGCAAAAGGCTTTTGAGGAGATAAAGGAGAGTTTCAGGCACAAGAATGTCACACTGCTGCACGGAGTGACATCGGCAGGAAAGACCGAAATATATATCCATCTGATAACAGAAGCACTGCGAAAAGGTGAACAGGTATTGTATCTGTTGCCCGAGATTGCATTAACGAAGCAGATTACCGAAAGGCTATGTAAGGTTTTCGGTAACCGCATTGGAGTATATCACTCCAAATTCTCCGACGCCGAGAGAGTCGAGATATGGAAGAAACAACTTGGAGAAGAACCGTATGATGTTATTCTGGGTGTACGTTCATCACTTTTCCTGCCATTCCAAAGACTAGGTCTTATCATTATTGATGAGGAACATGAGAACAGCTACAAGCAACAGGATCCCGCGCCACGCTACAATGCACGCAATGCAGCAATGGTGCTGGCTTCGTTCTATGGTGCAAAGACCTTGTTGGGAACGGCAACCCCCTCTATCGAGAGCTACTACAATGCAACAACGGGCAAGTATGCCCTTGTGAGCATAACCACACGCCACCGCGAAGTCAAATTACCGCAGATCGAGGTTATTGACATGCAGGAGTACCAGAGGAAGAAGTTGACCGTAGGCCCATTCTCCGACCCACTTGTGGAAGCCATGGGAGCAGCTTTGAAGGAGGGTAAGCAGATTATTCTGTTCCAGAACCGTCGCGGA
This sequence comes from Bacteroidaceae bacterium, assembly GCA_017555865.1. GTDB lineage: Bacteria > Bacteroidota > Bacteroidia > Bacteroidales > Bacteroidaceae > HGM04593. The sequence goes on along the minus strand of JAFZFM010000088.1, from coordinate 24,617 downwards.
TACGCACCGTTGCTCGAGTGCAAGACATGCGGCTGGGTACCCAAATGCAAGCACTGCGATGTGAGCCTGACCCTTCACAAGGCAGCCGACAGACTCACATGCCACTACTGTGGATATACCATACCTGCACCCAAGCACTGCCCCAACTGCGAGGAGAGGAACTTCATAAATCTTGGATATGGTACAGAAAAGATTGAAGATGACTTGCAGAACATATTCCCCGAGGCAAGAATAAGACGTATGGACCTTGATACCACACGTACCCGCAACGCATACGAGAACATAATAGGCAATTTCCAGCAAGGAAAGACAGATATACTTATCGGCACCCAGATGGTGTCGAAAGGTCTTGACTTTGACAATGTTGCTATTGTGGGAATAATCAATGCCGACACACTGCTCAACTACCCCGACTTCAGAGCTACTGAACGCGCATTCCAACTAATGGCACAGGTGGCAGGACGTGCCGGGCGAAAGAACGGACAAGGCAAAGTCTTTCTGCAGACAAAGATGGGCGACGCACCAGTTATTCCGCAGATTGTGGGAAATGACTACCAATCCTTCTACAACCAGCAGTTGAGCGAACGTATGCTGTTCCATTATCCTCCTTTTTACCGGTTGGTTTACATATACATGAAACATAGGGATGTACGTGTACTGGAGGAGTTCTCACAACTCATTGGCGAAAGGATGCGTGAGATTTTTGACGACCGCATACTTGGTCCCGACCTGCCACCGGTAGCAAGAGTAAAACAACTGTACATACGAAAAATAGTTCTCAAGGTAGAAGGTTCGCTGTCGCAGTACAAGGTAAATGAGGTGTTGATGAATATACAACAGGCATACTGCAACCTACCACAATACCGCGCCGTTTCAATGTATTACGATATAGACCCGTTATAATAATAATTCTTAACTCAACCCCAAAATGTAGGGCAATATTTTGTTCTATACTATTTATTTAGGTAAATTTGCACAATTTTGGAGGAACTACATATTCCCCCGAACCCCAACAAGCAAATAAATAGCTTATAGAATAATGAAACAATTCAAACTTTTAAACAACTCGCTTGGTTGGTTCACATTCCTGATTGCAGCTGCAACATACTGCATGACAGTAGAACCTACCGCAAGTTTCTGGGATTGTCCGGAGTTCATACTCTCTGGTAACAAATTGGAGGTTGGACACCCTCCCGGTGCGCCATTCTTCATGCTCACAGCAAACTTCTTCTCACTCTTTGCAGGCCCCGAGAAGGTTGCATTCATGGTCAACATAATGTCGGCCATACTTAGTGCATTGGGAATCCTGTTCCTCTTCTGGAGCATTACGCACCTTGCACGCAAGCTCATTGTAGGCAACAGCAAAGAGATGACAACGGCTCAGATGATAACCATTCTCGCTTCGGGTATGGTGGGTGCGCTTGCCTACACATGGAGCGACACATACTGGTTCAGTGCTGTCGAAGGTGAGGTTTACGGCTACTCATCACTGTTTACAGCAGTGGTATTCTGGCTCATACTCAAGTGGGAAGACAATGCAAGTTCACCCCACAGCGACCGTTGGCTGGTACTTATAGCCTATCTTGTGGGACTTTCAATAGGTGTACACTTGCTTAACCTGCTCTGTATTCCGGCAATCGTACTTGTTGTATATTACAAGAAGTTCCCCAAGGCCAATGTCAAAGGTTCATTGATGGCACTATTCATTTCAATGGTAATAGTAGCCTTGGTACTGTACGGCATTGTACCCGGAGTTGTAAAGGTTGGCGGTTGGTTTGAACTGTTGTTTGTGAACGAACTTGGCATGTCGTTCAACACCGGTCTTTTCGTATACATCCTGTTGCTTGCCACAACACTGGTAGCCGGCATATATATGACCGAGAAGAACAAGAGCCAAAAAAGCGTTGCACTTATATTTACAGCGGCCATTGCACTCCTTGGAATTCCTTTTTACGGTCATAGCGTAACAATGAACATCGTTGTAGGTATAATTGTACTTGTTGCGGTTTTCTACACAGCAATGTACAAGAAAGGACAGAATTTCCTCATTGGCATGAGAGCCTTCAACACAGCATTCCTTTGCATGTTGCTCATAATGATTGGCTACTCTTCATATGCGCTGATTGTTGTACGTTCTTCGGCAAACACTCCAATGGACCAGAATTCACCCGAAGATATCTTTACTTTGGGAACATACCTGAACCGCCAGCAATACGGAACACGTCCGCTACTCTACGGTCAGGGATTCAACTCGGAACTGGAGGTTGACCATGCCAACAACAGATACAGCTACACCGAAACAAGCCCCATATACAACCGAGTGGAGAAAAAGGACGCCAACGAACCCGACAGATACGAGATTCTTGGATACGAAAAGGAGTATCACTACATCCAGAACATGCTATTCCCACGCATGTACAGCGAGGATCATGCCGAGGCTTACGAGCAATGGATTGGCGGCCCGGTAACAAACCTTGTAAAGGCCGAGAACTATCCGAATGTTACAGAAACTGAATATATAAAAATGCCCACACAATGGGACAACATGCGTTTCTTCATTACCTATCAGGTCAACTACATGTACTGGAGATATTTCCTCTGGAACTTTGTAGGCAGACAGAATGACATACAAGGCAATGGCGAACTTGAACACGGCAACTGGGTAACAGGCATTCCGTTCATTGACGACCTGCTTGCCGGAGACCAGGAGACTACACCAACTGAACTGAAGGAGAATAAAGGACACAACGTATACTTTGCACTGCCTCTTATCCTTGGACTCATTGGTATTGTATGGCAGTTGAAACGCGGCAAGAAGGGCAAACAACAGTTCTGGGTAGTATTCATGCTGTTCTTTATGACTGGACTGGCAATTGTACTTTACCTGAACCAGACACCAGGACAGCCACGCGAACGCGACTACGCATATGCTGGTTCATTCTATGCATTCGCAATATGGATTGGACTTGGAGTTGCAGCAATAGCCGAAAAGATAAGCAAACTGGCAAAGGGCAAGAACGATGTTGCCATTGCCGTAGCTACTTCAGTTTTGTGCCTTCTGGTACCTGTACAGATGGTATCACAGACATGGGACGACCACGACCGCAGCGGACGTTATGCATGCCGCGACTTTGGCCAGAACTACCTGAACACAATGCCCGACAACTGCAGCCCGATAATATTTACATGCGGTGACAACGATACATTCCCATTGTGGTACAACCAGGAGGTTGAGGGAGAACGCACAGATTCCCGTGTATGTAACCTGTCGTACCTGCAGACCGATTGGTACATTGACCAAATGCGTCGTCCCGCATACGATTCTCCAGGTTTGCCAATCACTTGGAAACGTATTGATTATGCAGGCAATGCCAACACAACTGTAGATGTCCTTAGACCCGAAGCTACAGAATATGTAAACGAATTCCTTGCCAATAACCCCGAAAAGGCAAAACTTATTGGAGAGAATCCGTTTGAGATGAACAACATAAGCAAATATTGGATATGCGGCGCAAACACCACACCCAAAAGTGCCGGCCGACAGGTTGTCGAGGAGATACTCGATTATGTAAAAGCCCAAATGACCAGAGATGGACAGCAAATTGAGCAAAAGGGACAGAGCGAACTTGCAAAAATTGAAAGAAACAAGAACCAGTATCTTTCGTTCGTTTCACGCGAGGAGCTGGAGGCTGCAATAGCACAGGCAAGTAGCTATGTCGACTACGGCCGTTTCCTTATTGATTATGCAAGAACAATCAACCGTCCAACAGTAGTTCCAAGCAGCTCAATCTACATTCCTATTGATGCCGAGGCTGTCAAACGCTCCGGAATGATTATTCCACAGGAGTACAAGGACAGCATGCCCAAGCACATGGTAATTGACATGAAAGGACGTTCGGTACTCTACCGTTATGAACTCATAATATTCGACATGCTCGCAAATGCAAATTGGGAACGTCCTATATATATGTCCATGACTGTAGGTGACAGCAACTACCCCAAAGTTCTCAAGAACTTCTTTGTTCACGAAGGATTGGCATACCGCATAACACCATTTGATTGGAATGCTCTGGGATATGCCGATGAGTTTGAGCACCCGGTTGATTTCCACCGTTTCTACAACAACATCATGAACCGCTACAAATGGGGAGGCATAAAAGACAACAAGAACTATTATGCCGACGAGACTGTAAGACGCATGATATACACCCATCGTAACCTCATCGCCAAGTTGGCACAGGATATGATAGAGTCAAAATGCAGCGACGAGGAGATAATCAACCTGCTCGAGAAATGTCACAACGAGCTGTCGGGCAATGTGATTGCATACGATGCATTGCGTGACAACAGCATTGCACTGGCAACAGCTTACAGAACCATGTACGACAGAGCCGGCAACTCTCCAAAGGCAGAACTTCTGAAGAGCAGATACACCGAGATAGCCTCTTCCATCGCAAAGAACCAGTACGAGTACCTAAAATGGTACAACACTTTCAGCAACAGGAACAGAAACGAACAGATGATATATGCACGCCTGTCTCTCCTTTCACAAGCAATGAATATTCTGGGATACAGCGATGCAACAAGTTTCTCGCTTGCCGAACTTGCGAATGTTCTGGCACTGAATATAGAAAAGGAGTGTGATGTACTCACCGACAGTAAACTCAATGTTGCCGCAAGCCATAATACAACAAACCGCAAGATACAGTTGATAGAAAACATCTACAGTCACTTGAGCAGTATTGGAAATATTCCGGCTATTGACAACAAGATTTCGTCGACTCTAAAGTACATTACAAATTACGAGGGCAGAAGACTGAAAAAATACTCACCAACACGTCTTGCAACACTTAACGAGGCCGGCAAGGATGAAATCCTCGCCTCGTTGCAGCTGATGAACACACTCTACAACTTTGCAAAATCAATGGGACATAAAGAGACTATTGAAAGCATACAGAGTGTATATGGTACAAACTTTGAAATTTACGCACCATACGTATTGGGCGACTGATAAAGGATGTTTATAGAACAGGTACCCGAATTTTTCCGCCGTTTGTATCCAAAGGCACTCTGGCGTATGAACCCCGATGAAAAGGCTGTTTATCTCACCTTTGACGACGGGCCCATACCGGTTATTACCCCATGGGTTGTAGACCTGCTAGGCAGATACAACATAAAGGCTACATTCTTTATGGTTGGTGACAACGTGCATAAGTTTCCACAGGAATACATGCAGGTCATTGAGAACGGACATAGGGTTGGCAACCACACTTTCAACCATTTGAAAGGGCTTTTCACAAGCACAAAGGAATATGTTGAGAATGTGGACCAGGCCGACGCCTTCATACACAGCAATCTGTTCAGGCCACCGCACGGAATACTGCGCCACAAACAATACAAGGAACTAAGCAAACGATACCAGTTTGTAATGTGGGATCTGGTGACACGCGACTACAGTTTCAGACTGTATGGCGAGGATGTACTTGCCAATGTAAAGCGATACACGCGCAACGGCTCAATAATCACATTCCACGACTCGATAAGAAGTGAGAGCAACCTGCGTTACGCACTTCCACGTGCAATAGACTGGCTTCTGGAGCAAGGATACTGTTTCAAGGTTTTTGAATGATGGACAAGCAAAATCTATCACTATTTATAAAATCCGAGGCGTTGCGCCTCGGATTTACAGTTTGCGGAATCGCTAAAGCCGGTGCTGTGGTAGCCGACGAGGCAGAAAGATACAATAACTGGATAGAAAGGGGAAATAACGGCACCATGCAATACCTTGAACGCAACTGCGACAAGAGGTTCGACCCTACACTACTTGTCGAAGGTTGCAGAAGTATCATTGTTGTCGCCATGAACTATACCCCACTGCAAAAAATAGATGGAATAGCCGATTATGCACAAGGCAAGGACTACCACTATATTGTAAAAGGGCTGTTACAAGAACTGATGAAGGAGATAAACGGAATAACCCCAACCAATGGTAGGGCATTCTGTGATTCTACACCGGTACTTGAACGTTATTGGGCAACACAGGCAGGGCTTGGATGGACCGGTCATAACCACCAATTTATAATTCCGGGCAAAGGGTCAAACTTTTTTCTGGGCGAATTGCTGGTTGACATAGAACTTGAATATGACACACCATTTACCGGTAACCATTGTGGAAACTGCACCAAATGTATTGAAGCATGCCCCACAAAGGCACTCACAAAAGAAGGATTCAATGCAAGGCAATGCTTGTCTTATCTCACAATAGAACACCGTGGAGAATTGCCGGAGAATATTGGTAGAAGCATGCAGGACTGCTTCTATGGATGCGACTGTTGCCAGGCTGCATGCCCGCACAACCGCTTTGCAACACCCAACACAACTCCACAACTGCAACCTGATAAAGAACTGACGATGATGACAAAGGATAGATGGCTTGCACTCACTAAACCGGAATATAAAGCACTATTCAAGCACAGCGCTGTCGAGAGGTGCGGATATGAGCAACTGATGAGAAATATAAACGAACTATATAAAAAATAAATCATTAAAGACATGGAAAACACTATTTGGAAAAAAACGACAGGAAACATTCTTCTTGCGTTCATTGTTTACAGCATTGCCGGCTCATTGGCTTCAATATTCGCAGGCATAGGAAGCATTGTGGAAAGTATATCGTACTTCGATTTCGAATCCTTCCGTTACTCAATAAACTATTGGGAATTCCTGGGTTATGTATTTTACTTTATGACAGCCGTCGGATATGTAATTTTCTTTATATCCATAAACAGGTTCAGCAAGCTCCAGAAGAATGCAGAAGACACAATGGCTGTTAAAAAGGTCAGAAACTCCTACATTCTGCTTTTGATTGCGACAATCACCGGATTCATTCCAGTCATTGGACTTTTCATAAAGTGGATATTGATGATTGTAGCATACATAATAATGCTTGTAGGTTACATAAAGTTAGGGAAATCACAAATTCTTCCCGAACTTAGCCGCAAAGGTGCCGAAAGACTCTCAACATGTGCCAAGCTAGGGCTTGTAGCAACCATTTTGTGTGCAATACCTGTTGCCGGCTTTATTGTTGAGAATGTAATGCAGATTATAATATTCATATTGTCCATAATTGCATGGGGCAATATAAAGAACGGAACTCCGGCTGTTGACAAGAACGATGCTGAAATATTTACAATAAGAGAAAAGACAAAGGATACACGCGCCATTACAGGTTTGCTTATGGCACACTTCTTTCTGGGTATAACAGGAACTGTTGTATCAATGATGTCGGATATACTTCCACAAGTAGAAGTATGGGATAGCGCCACACCTTTTGGAGCACAACTCTATTTATATACAAATATCGCCCTATTCATATATGTTATTGTGTTTACAATAAAAAGAAGGGGAGCTCTCCCGCTCACAGGTGCTATTATAATGCTTACAGTAGAACTTTTAATTCTTATACACTCAATTTATCCTGTCTTCCTGTTCTTTGATACCCATAATATCGCCGATATAAATCTAATCTTCTACATATTTGACGAGGTTTTATCACTGCTTAATCTAATATCATATATACTATTGGTAATTGGTATGAAAACAAGCAACATGTTCCGCATTGTTGTCATTTCCAGCTGGAGTACAAGCTTTATACTTTCAACAGTATTATTAATAATATTGGCAAGCAACGATTTTTACTATACCGATGAGAGCCTGACATTAAGTTCAATCATGCAGATAGTATACATTGTACTTGGCAGTATTGTCATAACATTCTCTTTCATTGAAAATGCCATTGCAACCAAAAAGGCCAAGAAAGAGATTGAAGCAAACGGTATCTGATTATCACCGGCACATGATTTCGCACGCCTTGTCCTGCCACTCGCGGACAGGGCGTGCGCTTTGCATACCGCCATTGAGCATTACAAAAGCAAGCATATTACCGTTCGAAGAACGGGCATAACCGGCAAGGCTGCAGACACCTTTTACCGTACCGGTCTTGGCACGCACTTTTTTATATGCACTTCCACTTTTGGTACGGTACTTCAAGGTTCCCGACACTCCCGACAACGGCAAATGGGAATAAAGCGAGGTGTAGACAGTACCATTATTATAAGCATACTTCAGCACTTTCAACAGAATATCGGCCGACAGATAGTTATACAGCGACAACCCCGAACCATCGGCTATTGAATAATCGCACACAATACCTAATCTGTTTTTAACAAACTTGTCGATTATACTGCAACCATGCTTCAATGTTGCCGGGGTTGCACCATTTGCAGCACTCAAATGGTACACAAGAGACTCGGCACACAGGTTGTCGCTCTCCATTAGAGCCTCATCCAGGACATCTGCTATTGGAGTAGAAACCGTTGTAACCACATCACATTGTTGCGGAGTCTTTCCAAAAGCAATGTTATTTACCTTAACACCTATGGAATCGAGTTTTTCGGCAAGTACAGCCATAAAGAAATCGGCCGATTTGTACATATTCAATCTCTCTTTTTTCTGCGCTGTACAATTGCCGGTTATACGAATCACATTACTGTCTTCGAGCCAGTCGCGCATGATGGAAAGTTTTCCAAGTTCCGGATTACCGCATTCGGCTTCATTTATTATTGTATAGAACGATGAAGATGGCATGCAGCTATACACTGGGGCTTTTCCACGCTCGACTGGCTTGACAACAACCTCCACCGCTCCACCGCAAAGCATAAGAGGTGACAGGTAGGGCTGATAACCGTAAGGACTGTCGTCCCACGACCATCCCGGCCCCCAATAAAGGGGATCACAGAACGAACAATCGGCAAATAGAGTGTCGATCACGGTTCCGCAAGATACAGCTGTTGCCAGGCGAACAACATCCTCTTCATCGAACAAAGGGTCCATCACTCCCCTTACATAATAGTTCATAGAATCATTGCCAACACCCTTGTATAACTGAGTTTTGAATAGATAATCCTCGCCCAGCTGTTCCAACGCCACTACCGAGGTAAGCAATTTCATCACCGAAGCCGGACGAACAAGTTTATTGGCACGATGTGAAAAAACAAGGCTATCGGCAGTGAGGTCATACACCATCATCGAGACGTCGCTCGTTTCAAAAATTTTGTCCTTGAGCAGTACACTGAATGAAGAATCCATGCTCACCTGCGCATTTCCCCCAATTACCGTGAAAAGCACAAGCATATATCTGAATAGCGTTTTTATCATCATGATTTCATTAAAAAAGTCCCTTTCTTTTGTAAAATTACATATTGTTTACGAAATATTGCCTTGCCAGGGTTTTTATTTTATTTTTTTTGTATTTTTACACGCTAAAGGAGACAAAGGAGGCGAAGCTATAATGCAAAAGCCCCACATGCCCCGTTTCGTTTATAAGAAACAATGGTTGTATGGTCAAGAAATTTGATTTTTTAATTATCGGTTCCGGTATAGCCGGAATGAGTTATGCCTTAAAGGTTGCAGGCAAAGGCAAGGTAGCACTTGTATGCAAGACAACATTAGAAGATGCAAACACCTTTTTTGCACAAGGTGGTATTGCTTCGGTTACAAATGAACTGGTAGACAACTTCGACAAACATATCGAAGACACAATGATTGCCGGAGATTGGATAAGCGACCGCGAAGCTGTTGAAAAAGTAGTGCGTGAAGCGCCGTCACAGATACAGGCACTTATAGATTGGGGAGTTGAGTTCGACCGTAACGAACATGGCGAATTTGACCTTCACCGCGAAGGCGGCCACTCTGAATTCCGCATTCTGCACCATGCCGACAATACCGGTGCCGAGATTCAGGAGTCACTCATAAAGGCAGTACGCAAGCACCCGAACATAACAATTTTTGACCACCACTTTGCAATAGAGATACTTACCCAGCACCACTTGGGCATTGAGGTCACACGCCAGACCCCCGACATCGAGTGTTATGGTGCATACGTTCTTGATATTGCCACCAACGAAGTACATACATTCTTGAGCAAGGTAACCCTTATGGCAACAGGCGGTTGTGGCGCTGTATACAAGACAACCACCAATCCGCTTGTAGCAACGGGCGACGGCATAGCAATGGTTTACCGCGCAAAGGGTACTGTAAAGGACATGGAATTCGTGCAGTTCCACCCTACAGCACTTTACAACCCGGGCGACAGACCATCGTTCCTCATCACCGAAGCCATGCGCGGATACGGCGGCATACTGCGCACCAAGAACGGCAAGGAGTTCATGCAGAAATATGACCCACGTCTGTCACTTGCACCAAGAGATATTGTTGCACGTGCAATAGACAACGAAATGAAACTACGCGGCGATGAACACGTATACCTTGATGTGACACACAAGGACCCCGAAGAGACAAAGCGCCACTTCCCTAATATTTACGAGAAATGTCTATCATTGGGAATTGATATCACCAAGGATTACATTCCTGTAGCCCCAGCTGCACACTACCTGTGTGGCGGTATAAAGGTCGACCTTAACGCAGCTTCAAGCATCCACAGACTATATGCTGTGGGCGAATGTTCATGCACAGGCCTGCATGGTGGCAACCGACTGGCAAGCAACTCTTTGATTGAAGCTGTTGTCTATGCCGACGCAGCAGCAAAGCACTCGCTTGCACACTTTGAAGAATACAGCTATAAGGAGGAGATTCCTGAGTGGAACGACGAGGGTACAAAAATGAACGAGGAGATGGTGCTCATCTCACAGGATGCCAAGGAGGTGCAGCAGATCATGAGTACATACGTGGGTATAGTACGTAGCGACCTACGCCTGAAACGTGCCTGGAACCGTCTTGATTTGTTGTATGAGGAGACCGAGGAACTTTTCAAGCAGAGTGTTGTAAGCCGCGAACTTTGCGAGTTGCGCAACATAATAAACGTAGGTTACCTTATCATGCGCCAGGCAATGGAACGCAAGGAAAGCCGCGGCCTGCACTACAACATAGATTATCCCAAGAAGGATTGACTATAAACATACATAGAACCCCACACATATAAAGTTCTTTCTTTATATGTAAATTCAGATATCTGCAAGTGAATTCATTTGCAGATATCTGAATTATTGTAGTCGACGGTAATAAAAGACAGCAACAATATTTTTCATTTTACACTCAAAAAACGAGCCTGTTTTATAGTGGAAAATCGCGTAAAAAAAGCTAACTTTGTAGAGAAATAGCGACACATTCGCCAACCACGACATAACGCGTTGGCTATCATTTTTTTTAGCATAAAACTTTAATATAAAAATATGTCAACAAAAAGAATTAAATCGGCATTGGTTTCCGTTTTCTACAAAGACGGTTTGGACGAGATTATAAAAATGCTTCATGCAGACGGTGTTCAACTTATTTCAACAGGCGGCACACAGCAGTTCATTGAATCGCTTGGTATCCCCTGCACAGCAGTTGAAAGCCTCACCGGTTACCCCTCAATCCTTGGTGGCCGCGTAAAGACACTGCACCCCAAAGTTTTCGGTGGCATTCTTGGCCGCAGAGAGTTGGAGAAAGACCAGCAGCAGATGGCTGAATACGAAATCCCCGAGATTGACCTGGTAATCGTAGATCTCTATCCATTCGAGCAGACTGTAGCATCTGGCGCACCCGAGGCCGACATCATAGAGAAAATCGATATAGGTGGCATTTCACTTATCCGTGGTGCAGCAAAGAATTTCAACGACGTTGTTATTGTTGCAAGCAAGGCGCAATACGCTCCACTACACGAAATTCTGAAGAACAACGGTGCACAGACAACTTTGGAGGAGCGCCGCTTCTTTGCACGCGAGGCATTTGCTGTTTCATCGGCCTACGACTCGGCAATCTTCAACTATTTCGACAAGGAGAGCAACAGTGCATTCCGTCAGACAAACGACACACCAATGTCATTGCGTTATGGCGAGAACCCACACCAGAAGGGTGCTTTCTACGGCAAGTTCAACGACATGCTTGAGCAGGTACACGGCAAGGAGATTTCTTACAACAACCTGCTTGATATCAACGCTGCAGTTGAGCTTATCAATGACTTTGCCGGCGAAACCACATTCGCTATCCTGAAGCACAACAACGCTTGCGGACTTGCTTCACGCCCAACATTGGTTGAGGCTTGGGAGGCAGCACTTGCAGGCGACCCGGTATCGGCATTCGGTGGCGTGCTGATTGCAAATGCCAATGTAGACAAGATTACAGCCGAGAAGGTTAATGAGATCTTCTTTGAGGTTATTATAGCTCCAAGCTACGACAATGACGCACTTGAGGTATTGAAGCAGAAGAAGAACCGTATTATCCTTATCCAGAAGTCGACCGAAATGCCTGAAAAGACATTCCGTAGCGTATTGAACGGCGTTCTTGTACAGGATCGCGACACAAAGGTTGAGACTGCAGCAGACTTGCAGGTTGTTTCAAAGGTAGCACCAAACGAAAGCGAGATTGAGGATATGCTGTTCGCCAACAAGATTGTAAAGCACAGCAAGAGCAATGCAATTGTTCTGGCAAAGAACAAGCAACTTATTGCAAGCGGCGTTGGCCAGACATCACGTGTTGATTCTCTAAAGCACGCTATTGAGAAAGCCGGCAATTTTGGATTCTCACTCCAGGGCAGCGTAATGGCAAGTGACGCATTCTTCCCATTCCCTGACTGTGTACAGATTGCACACGAGGCAGGCATTACAGCCGTAGTACACCCAGGAGGTTCAATCCGCGACAAGGAGTCTGTCGACTATTGCGACGCTAACGGCGTTGCCATGACCATTACCGGTTTCCGTCACTTCAAACATTAATCATTAATAAACAAGAAAAAAGAATGGGTCTATTTTCATTCACACAAGATGTAGCCATTGACCTTGGTACCGCCAACACCATCATATCCTATAACGGTAAGATTGTGGTTGACGAGCCATCGGTTGTGGCAATCGACGCACAGAAAAAGATGATTGCGGTTGGTGCCATCGCAAAACAGATGCACGAAAAGACCAACCCCAATATACAGACAATACGCCCCTTACGCGATGGTGTCATCGCAGACTTCTACGCTTGCGAAATGATGATGCGCGGACTTATCGACAAGGTGAATATGGGCAGCAAGCTGTTCTCTCCATCATTGCGCATGGTCATTGGTGTTCCTTACGGATCTACCGAGGTTGAGCTCCGCGCTGTGCGCGACTCGGCAGAACATGCAGGTGGCCGCGACGTCTACCTCATTTATGAGCCAATGGCTTCGGCTCTCGGTATTGGTCTCGATGTAACAGCACCCGAAGGCAACATGGTTGTCGACATAGGTGGAGGTTCAACAGAAATCGCTGTAATCTCACTTGGAGGCATTGTTTCCAACGGTTCACTACGTACAGCCGGTGACGACTTTACAGCAGACATCCAGGAGTATATGAGCCGCCAGCACAACATCCGTGTCAGCGAGCGTATGGCCGAGCGTATCAAGATTCATGTTGGTTCTGCACTTACCGACCTTGGCGACGAGGCTCCGCAGGATTACATAGTACATGGTCCTAACCGCATTACAGCCATGCCAATTGAGGTACCTGTATGCTATCAGGAGATTGCACACTGTATTGACAAGTCAATCACAAAGATTGAAAATGCCATCATCAGCGCACTCGAGCACACACCGCCCGAATTGTATGCCGACATTGTACACAACGGTATATACCTTGCCGGTGGTGGAGCGCTTCTACGCGGACTTGACAAGCGTTTGTCAAACAAGATAAACATACCTTTCCACATTGCAGAAGATCCTTTGTACTGCGTGGCTAAAGGTACAGCGCTTGCGCTCAACGACTTGACATATCCATTCCTGATGAGATAAAAGAGAAAGCCGTGCAAGCAATCCTTAATTTTCTTATAAAGCATAATCACTGGTTCCTTCTACTGCTGTTGGAAGGAATCAGTTTTGTGCTTGTCATAAGTTTCAACAGTTATCAGGGCGCTATCATGTTCACATCGGCAAACGGTGTTGCCGGCAATATCTATTCGGCAATGAGCAATATTAACGGCTATTTTGGACTTGCAAGTGAGAATAGCGCATTGCTTGAACAGAACAGCCGCCTGCTGAATGAGATGGAGGTGCTGAAAGGAATGCTCAGAGAGTACAAGGACAGCACTGAACTGAGCTATATGACAACAAAAGAAAAAAGAGGCAGCACATTCTACTACAAGACTGCCAGAGTCGTAAACAACAGCCTCAACAAGGTTGACAACTATATTACAATAGACAAAGGCAGCACAGATGGCATAAAAGCCGAAATGGGTGTTTTCAACGACAAGGGTATCGTGGGTATCGTTTACCAGACATCGGACAACTTCTCTATCGTAATACCGTTGCTGAACAGTCGCAGCAAGGTCAGTTGCCGAATAAAAAACAACGACAACAGTTTCTGCAGCCTCCAATGGAGCGGTGGAGACACCCAGTACTCACACCTTGTGGATTTTCCCAGATATACCGATTTTGAGCCAGGTGACACAATTGTCACAAGCGGTTTCTCATCTATATTCCCGGCTGATATGCCCATTGGAACAATCGAAGATGTGGAAGAATCGGAGGACGGACTTTTCTATCTGGCAAAGGTCAAACTATTTGTGGATTTCTCAACAATCGACAACGTATACCTTGTAGGCAACGACACCATGGAAGAACAGGCAGCACTTGAAAAAAGCATAGTAAAAGAATGACAGGCAAATTCATTACACATATACGCAACTTCCTTCTATTGGCACTTGTACAGGTGCTTATATTCAGCCAGATACACCTGTTTGGCTATGCTACAATTGCCGTATACCTTATATTCCTTCTGAAATTGCCACGCCACACGACATTCAACGAACTACTTCTTTGGGGATTCTCTTTCGGACTTGTTGTAGACATGTTCTGCAACACTCCCGGATTGAATGCAGCTGCAGCAACCGGAATGGCTTTTGTACGTAACATGGTACTGGCCACATTCACACACAAAGGTAACCCCGACAACTTTACACCAAGTGTAAGAAGCCTAAAATGGGGAGGCTACATTGTCTACTCTTTCATATGCATAGCAATATTCTTTTTCATTCTCTTTACCCTAGAGCTATTCACAATAAGCAACTGGAGCGCGCTCATAACAAGTACGCTGGCCAGCACCATGGCAACCATGGTGTTTGCAATTGTAGCAGAATGCTTCTCACGTACTGACAAAGCATGAAAAATCACAGTTTCAACAGCAGAAGATACATTCTGTCGGGGGTCATGATTATTGTATTGGCGATATACCTGATTCGTCTGTATGACCTTCAGATAAACAGTCAAGACTACAAGAGCAAGGCCGAGAGTAATGCATTCTACAAAAAAACCATATACCCTGCACGTGGATTGATGTACGACCGCAACGGCAAGCTCATTGTGTACAACCAGGCTTCATACGACATCACTTTTGTCCCAAGAGAAATAAAGGGAATTGACACGCTTGAACTATGCAAGGCGCTTGACATAACCATTGACGATTTTGACAAGAGGATGAAGCGCATAAAGAACAGGCAACTGAACCCAGGATACTCGGCATATACCGAACAGGAGTTCATGACACAGCTGTCGGGCGAAGAGTTTGCAAAGTTTCAGGAAAAGATGTTCCGCTTCCCGGGATTCTATGTGCGGAAACGTACAATTAGGCAATACAATTATAAGGCAGCAGGTGTCCTGCTTGGCGATATTGGCGAAGTTTCCCAGAAAAAAATAGACAAAGACCCGTATTATCGCCGCGGCGACTATATAGGAACACAGGGGTTGGAGGCTTCATACGAAGAGGTTTTGCGTGGACAAAAGGGTACTGAAGTACTGTTACGCGACGCTCATGGCAGAATACAGGGAAGATACCGCGACGGTTTGCTCGATACGGCTGCTGTACGCGGAAAAGATTTGACACTGACACTTGACATTGAGTTGCAGGAACTTGGTGAAAGGCTGATGGAAAACAAAATTGGCAGTATCGTAGCTATTGAGCCATCGACGGGAGAAATTTTGTGTATGGTATCGGCACCATCATACGACCCTTCACTACTTGCCGGACGACAGCGCGGCAAGAACCATAGGATTTTGTCGAATGACAAAAGCAAACCTCTGCTCAACCGTGCGATAATGGGAACATACCCCCCCGGTTCTACATTTAAGACATCACAGGCAGCAACATTCCTTCAAGAGGGCATAATTACCGATGAGACACTTTTCCCATGTAGCGGCGGATTCATTTTCAACAACTTCCGTTTGGGTTGTCACCCCCACGCAGCACCAATAGCCCTGAAACCTGCTATTGCAACATCCTGCAACGCATATTTTTGTTGGGGACTACACAGAATGTTCGGTTCGAACAAATACAGTGGAACCAAAGAGGCTATGAACCGCTGGCGCGACTACATGGTTTCTATGGGATTCGGGTACAAACTTGGAATAGACCTTCCAGGTGAAGTACGTGGCATGATTCCCAATGCCGACTATTACACACGTCACTACGGAAACTACTGGCGTGCAGTCACTGTCATAAGTATCGCCATTGGACAAGGTGAGGTAACCCTGACCCCGTTGCAAATTGCCAACCTTGGAGCCACAATCGCCAACAGAGGAAAATACATACCACCACATATTGTAAAGGGCATTGAAGACAGCGAGATAGACTCTATATACCGCACATCCAAAAAGACAATGGTAAGCCCAGGTGTTTACCAACAGATTGCAGAGGGTATGAGAATGGCTGTAACCGACGGTACATGCCGTGCAGCCAATATTCCCGGACTTGACGTATGTGGAAAGACCGGAACTGCACAGAACAAAGGCAAGGACCACTCGGCATTCATGGGATTTGCCCCTATGGACAACCCCAAGATTGCAATCGCCGTATACGTAGAGAATGGAGGTTTCGGCGCAACATACGGTGTACCCATTGGCGCACTGCTAATGGAACAGTACCTTAATGGCAAACTCTCAAAGGAGAGCGAAGAGAAAGCCAAAACTATACAGAACAAAGTGATATATTATGGAACAGAGACAAGGTAACATTTTCGGCAGGATAGACTGGACTACAATCACTCTGTTCATGGCACTTGCCATAATGGGTTGGCTCGCAATTTGTGGAGCAAGCTACAGCTATATAGAGACCAGTTTCTGGGAATTCTTTTCACAGGAAGAGAGAAGCGGGAAACAGGCTATGTGGATTGGAATTTCACTTGTAGTGGGGCTTTTTCTGCTGGCCATAAAGAAACATACATACCGCAACTTCTCGGGAATAATATATGCCGTGACCCTTGCGGTCGGTATTCTGACAATATTTATAGCCAAAGACATTAAAGGATCACATTCCTGGATTACTATAGGCTCATTCAGTATTCAGCCGGCAGAGTTCATGAAATTTGCCACAGCCCTCACACTGGCAGCATTCATTGGAAGACGAGGATTCAATATAAACAATAAAGGCGACCTGCTGAAGTGCATTGCCATTATCATGACACCGATGATAATCATTGTGGCCCAGAACGAGACAGGAAGCGCACTTGTATACTTCTCACTTTTCCTTATACTTTATCGCGAGGGAATGACAGGAATATTCCTGCTTATGGCTATAAGCGCCGTGGCATATTTTGTTATTGGAATAAAGTATAATGAGGAGTTCTTCGATAATCTGCAACTTGCATTAGGCCCGTATGCAGTAACAGTACTGATACAGATTTTTTCAATAGCAATGGTAAAATTCTGGTGCAAGCATAACAGGACATTTGTAGTACTTGCCATTGTAAATATCACCGGCACACTATGCTCATATTGGATAGCCGTCTATCTGATCGAGTTCAACATCATGGTTACGCAATATATTCTGCTTGCATTCAATGTCATTTACCTGCTACTGCGCATAAGACTTGGAAAAGAGCAGAAAAACATATGGATTGCACTGTACATAATAGGCTCAATAGCATTTTACAGTTCATGCGACTATGTGATGTATAACGTACTCAAACCGCACCAGAAAGTGAGGATAGAGGTACTGCTTGGACTAAAGGAGGAACTTGCCGGTGCAGGATACAATGTACATCAGTCAAAGATTGCAATTGGCTCGGGAGGTTTGGTAGGCAAAGGATTCCTCAACGGAACACAGACAAAACTGAAATATGTGCCAGAGCAGGACACCGACTTCATTTTCTGTACAATTGGAGAAGAACAGGGTTTCCTTGGTTCAGCCTTTGTACTCATAATGTTCATAGCCTTTATTCTGAGACTGGTAAAGCTTGCTGAACGACAGGACGACGTTTTCGGGCGTGTGTTCGGTTACACCCTTGCCTCGATATTCTTTTTCCATTTTACCATAAACATCGGAATGGTACTTGGAATAATGCCTGTAATCGGTATTCCTCTACCATTTTTCAGCTATGGTGGCTCATCTTTCCTTGGCTTTACGATACTGTTGTTTACGTTCCTGAGAGTTGATGCAGACAGGCAGGCTGTAAAACGCTAATCAGCCAGCGAGATTCTTATACCTACATCGGAAACACCTGCAAGAGAGTCACAGTCCATAACATGCGACATTCTTACCATAAGTGTATCATTGGATAAAGGTGGAAATGCATACATATCACTGCTCTGCTGATATAGCAGACCTGCTGTAGTACCAAGCCTGCGCCCATCATCGCCATAAATTGCACACAACAGTGTATCTGCAAACAACAAAGAATCGGCCAACGAATATACACCTACGCTTATTTCAAGATCCTTATATTCATAATCGGCCGTGGTACGCACCTCGGCCGCGATGTTACAGACTTCACTATTCATCACAGCGCCGTCACATACAAAGCAGACAGTATCATTCCTGTACCATACACAGCCTTCTACAGCGCTGTAATTGTGAAACAGGGTTCCCGTACATGCTGTCAGCAACATAAATGACAGCAACAGACATAAATTAACCCTTAGGCGCCTCATTCCTCCCTTTATCGCGCTTACCATTTCCTTTTCTCTGCTCTTGATTATGACCGCCGCTACCCTTACGACGTTTTTTAGCACTACGTTGGGTATTGTCAAAACGATTAATGTTCTCCTGTTCAAGAAGATCCACACTCTGTTTGTTGCTACGGTTTTCGCCCACAAGCAGACTCTCGGGACGTTCACCGCGCTTGTTCATCTCAATGACAGCAAAAGCACGACGACCTGTTATTGTAACAAGGTTTGCAGGAATATGCTTGTCGGTAGAATATGTAACCTCACCACGCAGGATATCACTCTTGAAGAAATAATATGTACCATCGGCAGTCTCAAGTTCAATATCGCGCGAAGGAAGCCCACGCGAAGCCTCTACATAGGCATCAACTTCATAATTAAGACAACATTTAAGCTTTGCACATTGACCTGCAAGTTTTTGTGGATTGAGTGAAATATCCTGGAAGCGTGCAGCAGAAGTTGATACAGACACGAAATTTGTTGTGAAGGCGGCACAGCACAATTCACGACCGCATGGACCAATTCCGCCAATACGTCCGGCCTCCTGACGTGCACCAATCTGCTTCATCTCTATCTTTATCTTGAACACATCGGCAAGAACCTTGATAAGCTGACGGAAATCAACCCTGTTATCGGCTATATAGTAGAAAATGGCCTTCTGACCGTCACCCTGATACTCCACATCGCCAATCTTCATGTCAAGATTCAAATCCTTGGCAATCTGACGCGAACGTATCATAGTATCATGCTCACGAGCTTTTGCCTCTTCATATTTTTCCATATCGACAGGACGTGCCTTACGATACACACGTTTAAACTCGCTCTCGGGTGTCAAACGGGTTTTCTTGAGCTGCAGAAGCACTAGTCTGCCTGTCATAGTCACCTTACCGATATCGTGACCAGGCGTAGCCTCAACAGCAACTATGTCGCCTTTTTGCAGAGGTATATTGTTGCTGTTACGATAATATCCCTTGTGCGTATTCTTGAACTGAACCTCGACAAGGTCGGTATACTGTTCATTACCTGGCACATCGGCCAGCCAGTCAAACGTATTCAGCGGTGCATCCATTTTGCCACATCCCCTGCAACAGATTCCGGCACAACCGTTATTTTCTTTATATTTTCTGTCCATTTATCTATTTTTTATCCAAACAATCATTCTCAACGACATGTCGAAAAAGACCATTTTTGCATTTACATTCTGTTCTATATGCCTTTGGGCCTCGGAGAGTTCATCCATAATGCCAAAGATATTGTTTTCGTTCACAAAAGGAGAGAAACGCACCGAGAAGTTCTGCTCGGCCTGCGACATGTAATTGAGTTCCGAATTCTTGAAGTTCATTACAAAATTCTCCCTTATCATGCGTTGGCAATAGTCGAGAAGGCGTTTCTGGCGTTCACGTCCCATTGCTGCAACCTGTTCGCTCCATGCCTTCATATCGCGTATATTACGTGCGTATGCCACACGCATAAGCTGCATGAAGAGTTCAAGATACAATGCCTTCTCCTCACTCAACGAGAGTTGTTCTTCGGCCTTTTCCCAGTTACCGCCACACTGCTGTGCTACAACCTTGGCATCATTGAAGGTAAGACCATACTTTGCCATGAGTGCGGCTTCAATATCCTCCCTTGAGATACACGGAACCTCAACGCGCTGTGTACGGCTGAGAATTGTAGGGATAATCTTGTCCGGTTCCTCCGAAACCAGGATAAACAGAGTATCCTTAGGAGGTTCTTCTATAACCTTGAGCAGTTTGTTGGAACATGCCTCGCGCATTTTCTCGGGTAACCAAATGACTACAACCTTCCAGCCACCTTCGCGCGACTGCATGGATAGTTTGTGCAGAATCTCGCTACTCTCGCGCTCGTATATCATTGGCTGCTGATTCTCCACATCAAGTTTCAGCAACCAATCGTCATAGCTGAAATATGCATTCTTTGACAGAATCTCACGCCACTCCGTAATATAATCGTCACTCACAGGAGCCGTATCACTTGTACTGCCCTTCTTTTTTTTCACAGGAAAGACAAAGTGCAGGTCGCTATGAATGAATTTATCGAGTTTTACACATGCCGGACACGAGCCGCACACATCACCCCTACGGTTTCCGCACAGCAGATAGTTGGCAAGAGCTACGGCAATAGCCAACTTGCCGTTTCCGCGTGGACCGGTAATGAGTATTGCATGTGCAAGACAGTTTTCATCTACACAGCGACGTAACTGACTTATAACACCTTTCTGCCCTATTATATCTTTAAAGAAAACGCCCATCAGTATATTGCCTTTGCTATATCGTACACACTGTCAAATGCATTGATTGTATAGAAATGTATGCTTGGAACACCATGTTTTATTAGATCTCGGCACTGTTGCTTACCCCATTCACGTCCTACGCAGGCCACCGCATCATCATTCTTGCACTTGGTAAGTTCCGCTACAAGTTCGCAGGGCAAATCAACCCTGAAAGTCTTGGGCAGAATATTCAGTTGCGACATGCGGTGAATAGGTTTTATACCCGGGATAATAGGCACATTAATACCCATTGCGCGCGCACGCTCTACAAAAGCGAAATACTTGCTGTTATCAAAAAACATCTGTGTAACCGCATACTCGGCACCGGCATCAACTTTTTGTTTCAACACAGCAAGATCACTATCCATATTTGGAGCCTCCTCATGTTTTTCGGGATAACATGCCACACCATAGGAAAAGCGTTCGCCTATATCCTTCATTGCAGAGCCATCGGAGAAGAATCCTTCATTGAATCTGTTGACCTGATGTATAAGGTCAATGGCATGACAGTTGCCCGACTTTAAA
Source organism: Bacteroidaceae bacterium (assembly GCA_017555865.1). Classification (GTDB taxonomy): domain Bacteria; phylum Bacteroidota; class Bacteroidia; order Bacteroidales; family Bacteroidaceae; genus HGM04593. The sequence goes on along the minus strand of JAFZFM010000088.1, from coordinate 2,844 downwards.
GGAGCTGTATTTGTATCGTGCTTACATTTGTCGCCACGCAGCACAAGAATATCAGTTATACCCGACAACTGTAGATCAATCAAAGCATATTCGGTATCTTCTAGTGAATATCCGTTACATAGTATGTGGGGAACGACAGGTATGCCATATCTGTTGTTTATCGCTGTTGCAACAGCAACAGTACCTGGACGGCGACGTATTGTACCAAGGCTGAACATACCATTACCCATATCCCTGTACACAGGTTCACTGTGATGGGTGGTTATATTGATATATCCAGGATTGAATTCCATCAAACGGTCAATATTACCGAAAAGACGGGAAATATTCGTTCCTTTGAGCGGAGGCAACACTTCAAACGAGAAGGCTGTAGCCGAAGTTGATTTTATATAGTCTATTACACGCATTTTAACAATCTTCAACAAGCAAAGTTAGTAAAACGAGTTGATAATTCCTATTTCATAATACAACTTTTAGAACTTTTTGACACAAATGAAGAGATGAAGAAAGAAAAAGTGGTGACCCAAAAGCTAATGGGACACTCACTTTTGTCATGAACGTTGAATAAAAAGAGCTATTTTACTCATTCTCTTACAAATGGATTACAACCACTGCAACCCATACCACATGCTATACATTCAATTTCTTGTACAACCAGGCAGTAAACCAATAGAACAGAAGTCCTGTAATTACTCCGGCAATGGCATCGACCAGATAATGCGCCTTTATATATACCGTTGCACAGCAAAGCAACAGAAATACGGGAAACATTGTATAGAACAACCATCTCTTGGCCTTGTACGCAAGAATTATTATTATGGTTGTAACGCCTATATGCGAACTGGGGAAAGCTGCTGTTGGTCGTTCTCCGGCACTCTGCGCCATACATACAAGCTCTGTAAACAGCGCTCCCTTACCATCTTGAGCTATAGTAACCTGCGGGTGATGGTTGAAATAGTCTCCAATTTCGGGATAACAGCCCGAAATTGCCAGTTCTTCTCCAATTGCCGGAAAATAGAACTGAGGACCGGCTACAGGCAGAAACATATATATGAAGTAATATATGAAGAACGAAGCGATGATTATAAACGTACACTTTTCAACCTCCTTTGGACGTGCAAAAAAGTAATATACCGATATTACAGCAATCATTGGGTAATACAACCAATAGCCCATATTGAACGCTTCGCGCCAAAAGACACTGCCACACACATTTTCAAACTCCAATGCAGGCTGACAGCAAAACAGATTGAAGTCAAGCGAAGCAAACAGATGATCAAGATTCGGGAACAGGCGGTTGAATTCAAAAGTATCGGGATACCAATAACTCAAAAGAGACATCTGAAAAAGAATTCGCAAAAACGAAGTAGCTCCTGAAGGAAACTTTGTGTAAATAAAAATTACCACAAATGTGCCGACAAGAATCAAGAAACGCCCCATTAACATAGCCTGCGGATCGGCCATTCTGTCAAAGAACAGCAACACCAGAAGTGTCGTCACCAGATTATACAGAAGATTCAGTTTCTCTACCGCGTAAAATTTAACTACGGGTTCTTCAGGTTTAAATAAATTTACAGCCATTTCTCTTTCTTATACCATTCAATAGTCTCTTCAACACCTTTTTCGAGCGAATAATCAGCTACAAACCCCAGCTCATTCTCAATAGGAGATGTATCACACAACCAATTACGTTGCTTCATTATCTTGTATTTGTCACCATTCAATGTACTCGGTTTCTTTGTAATATACGAAAACCACTCGGCACACTTTGATATGACCCAAAGCACCCATACCGGAGCTTTTATATGCAACACATAGCCAATTCCCAGTTCCTTCTGTATATAATCACTGAACGCACGGCTATTGTAACCGGCAGGCTCGCTCACAAAATAACACCTGTTTTCAACAGGCTTTTCCATTGCAAGATATATTGCCTTGACAAGATCCTTTACATAAATGAAGGTTATGACCTGCGGCTTATAACCTACAGCAAAATCCACATGCTTCTTTATACTCACCGCCATTTTGTAGTAATCGCGTTCGCGAGGTCCATATACGCCCGTAGGACGCATAATAATGTATGGGAAACCTGCATTCTCAATGATATATCTCTCGGCAGCACATTTACTCTTCCCATACTCTGTGTTGGGCTGCATTACATCACTCTCTTTAATAGGTGAATATGGTTGCTCTTCACGAACCGGACCAAACACGCTCAACGAACTCAAATAAACAAATTTCCTAGGTTGCATGCCCAACTCATTCAATGAATCGACAAAAATCCTTGTACCCTCTTCGTTAACTCTAAAAAAGTCCTTTTTATCGATACATTTTGTTAGCCCGGCTGCATGGATTATATAATCCCATGCCCCATAATCCTGTTTGTAGGCAGCCAACTGACGACGCATTGAATCGGACGAAGAAAAATCCAGTTCAACATACTTTACACCTGTAGAAGGTAAGAATTTTTTACTACTCTTACCACGCATTCCAGCCCAAACCTCATAGCCCAATTCAAGACCTTTTTCAACAAGAAAACTACCAATGAAACCACTGGCACCTGTTATTAAAACCTTCATATAACAGCGCTGTTTTTAACATCTCTGCAAAGATAGTGAAAGACAAGCGAAGTGCAAAACCAAATCAATTTGAGTTTTTATATAAAGAGGCCAGGCAGACATACAAGCATAAACATGTACACAAAAAATCAACAAGAGATATTTTTTGGGACACACGTGCGCGGTTTTTTATTATTATATATTGTATTATACATTAAAAAAACTTAATTTTGCACAATCTATTTACTTACAAAACACATGAAAGAACTTGAATTTGAGAAAGTTG
>JAFZFM010000087.1 GCA_017555865.1 Bacteroidaceae bacterium | reverse complement strand
GTACTCGAGAAGATATGGGCCGACTGGGAGAAGTTCGCGTCATACGCGTTCAACAAGTCGCACGCCACATGCTACTCATGGGTAGCATACCAGACAGCATACCTCAAGGCAAACTACCCATCGCAATACATGGCAGGCGCGATGAGCCGAAACCTTGACAAGATAACCGAAATTACCAAGCTCATGCAGGAGTGCAAGAGCATGGGTATTAATGTACTTGGTCCCGATGTAAACGAATCCCGACGCAAGTTCAGCGTAAACAAAAAGGGCGATGTCCGCTTTGGACTATGTGCCGTAAAAGGAGTTGGCGAAAGTGCCGTACAAAGTATTATTGACGAGAGAGAGGCAAACGGCCCATTCAAGAGCATATTCGACTTTGTAGAGCGCGTCAACCTTACAGCATGTAACCGCAAGAACCTTGAGTGTCTGGCATTTGCCGGCGCGCTCGATGAGCTCCCAGGCAACATATCGCGCGAACAGTACGCCGGCGTCAACAGCAAGGGCGAGCAGTTCCTCGAGGCACTCATTAGATACGGAAACCTTTATCAGACCGACAAGGCCAGCGCAAGCGCCTCACTTTTTGGCGACACCGAGATGGCAGAGATACCGAAACCCGAACTTCCCGAAGGCGGCACATGGAGCACTCTTGAGAGACTTAACCGCGAACGTGAGCTTGTAGGCATATACCTGTCGGCACACCCGTTGGACGAATATTCGCTCATCCTCAACGAGTTCTGCAACACAAAGGCTTGCGAAATAGAGAATATGGAACAACTTGTAGGCCGCAAGATAACCATCGGCGGTGTTGTAAGCGACCCGCCACGTACAGGATTCACAAAGAAAGGAAGCCCATACGGTGTAGCAAAAGTAGAGGATTTCTCGGGAACGGCAGAGTTCTTTTTCATGGGCGAGGAGTGGATGAAGAAACAGAACTACTTTATCCCCGGCAATTTCCTATATATAAAAGGTAGTTGCCAGCCACGTCGCTGGGACCCTACAAAATACGACTTTGTAGTGAACAGCATAGAACTTATGCCCGAAATAAAGGACAATCTTGTAAAGAGCATAACTATATCATTTGACGTAATGTCACTGACCGATGAGATATACAGCACCATTATCGACTATGCCGAGAGCCATCCCGGCAAGAGCAAACTGATGTTCAGAATCAAGGACTACGAACACGAGTTCACCCTTGAGCTTGCATCAAAAAGCCACGACATCGAGGTGACACAAGAACTCATCGACTACCTGAAAGAATTTGAGAATATTGAATATAAATTAAATTAACAACTTTAAAACCAAACAATTATGGCAGTAAATGTAACAAACGACAACTCTAAGGAGTTTATGGCAACAGAACTTCCAATAGTATTGGATTTCAGCGCAGCATGGTGTGGTCCCTGCAAGCAACTTGCACCAATCATCGACGAGCTTTCACAGGAGTACGCAGGACGTATCGCTGTCGGCAAGTGCGATATCGAGGAGGCTGATGACCTCACAATGGAGTATGGTATCCGCAACGTTCCTACCGTAATCTTCATCAAGGACGGCAAGGTTGTTGACAAGTTCGTGGGTTCAAAGTCAAAGGCCGATGTACAGGCCAAGTTCGAGGCACTTTTAGGATAAGTACCATGAATACCGATGAATTTGCAATGGAAGATCTCGATGACGAGAAGACCATTGCCTACATACGCGAAAGATTGCCACAGGATTTGAAGGAGAAGTTCAGCGACGACGAATTCTACTTTTTCCTCGACACAATCTATGACTACTACGACAAGAGCGGCATTCTCGACAGCGACAGCGAATATGTCGATATAGACATCAACGCCATAGCCGAGTTCATTGCCAAAGAAGCAAAGAAATGCAAAGTCGGTGACTACAACCCCGATGATCTCTACTTTGTAGTAGAAGGTGAATTAGCTTATAATGGAATAATAGACGAGGATTAACCTCGTCTATTATTCCATTATAAGCTAATCGAGCTGTTTGCAGAGCCATAGGTCGCGTGAAGCTTTGTTCCAAAGGAACAAACAAACCAACCCCGATACTATGTTGTTATCCTTCGCGTTGCTCAGGATAACAACATAGAAGGAATAAACAGACTGCAATAATAAACATGAGGGTGACCCAAAAGTAAATGGGTTGCCCTCTTTGAAATATCAGTTTGTTATATTATTTACAACAGTCTCACAAAAAGCTCAATTGCCTGATACTCGGGCAAGCCTATCTTGTTGAACAACTCCGCAGTACCCTGTGTACGTTCCTCGGCACGCTGCCAGAACTCGCGTGCATCCTCGCCCGGGAATGGAACGATATCCTTCTGTGACAGGTGACGGAAGATTGCATGACGCTTGCGGATAAGTTCCTCGGGGCTGAGAGGCACAGCCATATCGGCTACAGCCAAATCCCACTCCTGCCATGCACCACGGTAGAGCCAAATATGACACTCCTTTGCCCAATCGTCGTCCTTTACCTCTTCAAAGGCACGCAACACAGCCTCAATACATACACGGTGTGTACCATGTGGGTCGGTAAGGTCACCGGCAGCATAAATCTGGTGAGGCTTTACCTCGCGCATGAGTTTCTTTACAATCTCTATATCCTCGTCGCCAAGCTGTCCCTTCTTGATTCCTCCGGTCTCGTAGAACGGCAAGTTAAGGAAGTGGGCATTTGTACGGTCGTTAAGACCTATTGAGCGACAGGCCGCACGAGCCTCGGCGCGACGGATTGCACCCTTTAAATCGAGCAACTTACGTGGTTCGGGCTCACCAACCTTCTTGTTTGCAATAATTTCGCGTATCTCGTCGAACGCATCACCAAAGCCCATCTCCTTGGCTGTATCAATGTTCTGCAGAACAACATCGTCGTAAACTGCAACGTTACCCGAAGTCTGGTAGGCAACATGTACATCGTGACCATGCTCTATGAGGCGGTTGAATGTTCCACCCATTGAGATTACATCGTCATCGGGGTGAGGAGAGAAGAGCAACACACGTTTTGGGAACGGTGTCGAAGGCACGGGACGGGTGCTGTCGTCGGCATTTGGCTTGCCACCGGGCCATCCCGAAATAATGTGTTGCAACTCGTTGAATACACGGATGTTGATTTTGTCGTATGTATCTACACGCTCAAGCAAATCGGAAAGAGCATTCTTGATATAGTCCTGATGTGTAAGCTTGAGTATTGGCTTGTTCACTGTCTGACATAGCCAGATAACAGCCTTGCGCACAAGTTTGTCGTTCCACTCCTGTGGAGGCGCAACAAGCCATGGTTCCTTCACACGGGTAAGTTCCTGCGCAGCAGCCTCGTCAATGACAACATGTACATCATCATGCTCTTGCAGGCATGTTGCGGGGAATTCCTCGCTTACCTCGCCTTCGATTAGGTCGCGTGCAATCTTTGCCTTCTCCTCGCCCCACATCATGAGAACGATTTTCTTGGCACTCATAATGGTCTCGAGGCCCATGGTTATTGCCATTTTGGGAACATCATTGGGGTTTGAGAAGAACTTGTCCTGTGTCTTGCGGGTATTGTAGCTCAACTGCACAAGTCTTGTTGTAGAGTGAGTATAGCTTCCCTGCTCGTTGAAACCTATCTGGCCAAGTTCACCTACACCCATAATCATGAGATCGATACAGCCGTTAGTCATCTTCTCGTACTTGCGGCAATACTCGTTCACCTTGCCAAGTTCAACAGTTCCGTCGGGGAAGAATACATTTTCGGGTGAAACATCCACATAGTTTAGGAACTCCTCATATACACGGTGATTACGGCTCTGAACCGAATTGGGCTGCATTGGGTAGAATTCATCGAGGCTATATACAACCACATTCCTGAAGCTTACCTCACCTGCCTTGTAACGGCTTACAAGTTCCGAATAGAGACCAAGCGGAGTGCGGCCTGTAGAGAGTCCAAGAGCAAATGGTTTATCACCCTTGTGACCGTTTATTGCTTTCACTACGATGTCGGCTGCAACAGCAGCACCATTCTTTTCGGTGTCGCAAATGGTTGTTGCCACTTTCTCGAATTTACATATACTCTCTATTGAAGAGGATACCGGCAACTCGCCGATTTTTGGAAGTACAAATTTTGGATTCATATTTCTATAGTTTTTTATAAGTTGGTTTTATTATAAAGTTTTTTTATTCTCTCATTATTTCGGACGCAGGCAGACCCTTTTCGAGCAAGGTCTTCATGCGACGCATATAGGGATCGGTGTGACGGAAGAACATCTTGTATCCCTCGCACAGCACGTTCATATAAGGTTCACCGTTCTTGGCATAGGCAAAACGGTGTTTTGGGCACTCGCCATGACAGAGGAAGTAGTAGTTGCAGCGTTTGCACTCCAACGGCAAGGCATCGCGTTTGTCGCGACCGAACACCTGCTGTTCGTTGCTTGTATACATGGCTGCAAGGCTACCATCCTTTATATTTCCCAAACGATATTCGGGATATACAAAGTGATCACACGAGTATACATCGCCGTTATGTTCGACTACAAGACCATCGCCACAAACCTCGCCAAAAGCACAAAGTGAGGGTTGGACTCCACACCAGTTGGCAAGCGTAACATCAAAGAGCTGTACAAAATAGTTGCCTACATCGAACTTTACCCACTCATCGAACACATCGCACATGAACTTGCCATAACCTTTTGCCGACACTGACCAGGGAGCTTCAACAGCCTCCTCTTCATCGGGTGATACAATAAGCGGGCGTTTGCCGGGTCGTTCTATCACATATTCGACAACAGGCAGGAACTGCATGTAGGGGTTCAACGAACGGAGGAACTTGTACACCTCGGCTCCACGTCCCTCGCTGCGGGCATTGACAGTTGTGAGAAGATTGAATTCGACTCCTGTACGCTTCATCAGCTCCACAGCACGCATTACCCTTACAAAGGTGGGAGCGCCTCCACAGTCGTGACGGAAGGCGTCGTGTATATCCTCGGGGCCATCGAGCGAAAGTCCTATAAGGAAGTTGTTTTCCTTGAAGAAACTGCACCACTCCTCGTTTATGAGTATGCCGTTTGTCTGCAAGGTATTCTCAATCTCCTTGCCTCCGGCATATCTCCTTTGCAGTTCCATAGCCTTGCGGAAGAAAGGAAGGCCAGCCATTAGCGGTTCACCGCCATGCCAACAAAAACTGACACATTGTTGCGAAGCGCCCGTAATATACTGCTTTATATACTCCTCGAGCATCTCCTCGCTCATGCGCGGCATTGAACCACCATAGATTTCGCTTTTGTCGCGGTAGTAACAGTAGTGACAATCGAGGTTGCAGGCAGAGCCTATGGGCTTTACCATGGTGCTGAATGCCGGTGCACGCCTCATCTTGGCAACATCGGCCAGGTGCAGATCGTTACGTTTGTTACTTTTCATCCTTTTACCTTATATTATTCTGCTATGAACTGCTGCTCGCCATACTGCTGTTGCAGTTTCACAAGTTTCTCTTTCAACTGGGCTGTCACGGTTTCGGTTCCGGGCTTGCCATATATATTGTTCAACTCATGCTTGTCGGCTGCAAGGTCATAGAGTTCCCATACGCCATCATCGTAGAAATGGATAAGCTTGTACTGCTCGGTGCGTACACCAAGATGACGCTTTACAGCATGCTCGTCGGGGTATTCATAATAGTGGTAATATACACCGTCGCGATTAGCTTCCCACTTCTCACCTTTGAGTACCGGCAGGAATGAACAGCCATGGATATCTGCAGGAACCTCCACACCTGCAAGTTCCAGGAATGTTGGCGCATAGTCAATATTCTGTACCATTTCGAATGATTCACCCTTTACGCCACCGGGGAGTCGCACGAGCAATGGAGTGCGGAAAGACTCCTCGTACATCCAACGTTTGTCGAACCAGCCGTGTTCGCCCATGTAGAATCCCTGGTCCGATGTATATACGACAAGCGTATTCTCATCCAGGCCTTTTGCCTCGAGATAGTCAAGCACACGACCTACGTTTCGGTCGACCGATGTAATAACGCGCAGATAGTCGCGCATGTATTGCTGATATTTCCATGCATCGAGTTCCTTGCCTGTAAGCCCTGCAGCCTTAAACTTCTCTATTACAACATCATAATGTGCGTCCCATGCCTTTTTCTGTTCGGGGTTCATGTTACGGTATATGCGACGGCCCCACTCTTCGAGATCGGGACGGCTGTGGATTGCGCTATCCTTATCGGCCATCTTGAGGTCATATACAATATCCATATCGTTGCTTATCGACATTTTCTGTCCTTGCGCAGCAAGTCGTCCTTCGTAATTATCGTAGAAAGTCTCGGGCAATGGGAAGTTGCTGTCGACAAACAGGTTCAAGTCGCAAACATCGGGCATCCAGGTGCGGTGAGGCGCCTTATGGTGCAACAGCAGGCAGAATGGTTTGCTTGTGTCGCGTCCATTCTCAAGCCACTCGAGTGCAAGGTCGGTAGTTACATTGGTTGCATACCCCTCACGCTGAACCTTCTCGCCGTTCCTTATGAATGTAGGGTTATAGTAATCGCCCTGACCTATGAGAATATCCCAATGGTTGAAACCTGTAGGTTCCGATGTAAGGTGCCACTTACCTATAACAGCTGTTTCATACCCCTGGTTCTGCAGAAGTTTTGGAAAGGTCTGCTGACCACCGTCGAACGATGAGCTGTTGTCGGTGAAACCATTGGTATAGCTATGCTTACCGGTGAGCATGCAGGCACGCGACGGACCACTGATAGAGTTTGCCACAAAACTGTTTGTAAAACGGACTCCGTCGGCTGCTATACGGTCGATATTAGGAGTGCGTATGAAGGTGGTATCGTATGCACTTATTGTCTGATATGAGTGGTCGTCACACATGATGAACAGGATATTCATTGGTTTTTGCTCTTTCTGTGCTTCGCCACACGAAGCAACAAGAGGCAACACTGCCGCACCGGCCAACGAAATACCCAAAAGTTTCTTTGTCTTGTCGAGGATATTTTCCATAATAATGTATATTATCTGTTTTTTATCTGCTAATTGCGAAGATATAATAAATAATTGAAATTATTTTATTATTAGCTTTTTTTATAAAAAATTGGAGGAATGAAACAACGTCCATTCCTCCAAAAACCGTATTGACAAAAATTGGTCTATCATGCCCAACCAAGAGCCGAAGCACCAAGCACAGCTGCGTCGGCACCGGGAAGTGAAGACTTGAGCACCTTCACCTTGTCTTTCCACAAGAATACTACATTCTCGTTCATCTGCTTGCGTATTGGATTGAGCAACAAATCTCCCGCATTGGCAAGACCACCGAAAAGGATTATTGCCTCGGGAGCTGAGAATGCGATAAAATTACAGAATGCGTCGCCAAGCACCTTGCCTGTGAACTCAAAGATTTCATTGGCAAGTTTATCGCCCTGGATTGCTGCGTCGAAAAGCATTTTTGATGTCAGTTCGTTGATGCATACATCGCGCAACACGCTTGGTTCGTCACGCTCTACCAACCATTTTTTGGCAGTGCGCACGATACCTGTAGCCGAGGCATATGTCTCAAGACAGTCTGTACGACCGCAACCACAAGAGCGACCCTCGAGCACCGGAGCTGTAACGTGTCCCAACTCACCTGCAAAACCATCGTGACCGTAGATGAGCTGTCCGTTGGCAACAATACCGCTACCCACACCTGTTCCAAGTGTAATGTATACGAAATCCTTCATACCCTGCGCTACACCATACTTCATCTCGCCTATGGCAGCAGCATTGGCGTCGTTGGTAACCTTTGTTGGAAGACCGGTCTTCTTCTCGATAAGCCAGCCAAGTGGTACAATACCCCTCCATGGCAGGTTTGCAGCATTTACAATTTCGCCTGTGTAGTAATTTGCCATTGGGGCACCAACACCTACACCCTCGAGTTTGCCCACACATCCGTTCTCCTCGGCAAGCTTTTTAATTACAGCTGCAATAGAGTCGGTATACTCCTCGATATCGGGGTGTGCCTGAGTCTTTATGCTGTCGTCCTTTGCAAGGATATTTCCTTTTACATCTACAAGACCAATAACGGTATTTGTGCCACCGAGGTCAATTCCAATTACATATTTATCGTTCATAACAAATATTGGTTAATTATTAGTTGAATATTCTATTGGACGCGAATATATATAAAAAAATAAGACTCTGCACCATTTGTTACAAAATAATTTTTTAAGCTATTTTTTATTTACGGTCTTTTGCCTATATTCGCAAAACATTAGTAACATTTCAAATAAATAAACTGAAACAACATGATTAGAAGGTTCTTAACTCTTGCATTTGCCATTATTGCAACATTCACCGTGGCTATGGCTCAGAACGGCGCTCCATCCATTCTGCCAAAGCCAACTGAGTTCAAGATGGGCAACAGCAACAGCAAATTCATTCTGGACACCAAGACAAGAATCGTATGCAAGCTCGATGACAAGGAGGCCAAGTACGCCATTGCCGAAATAAACCGCATTGCAGAGGAAATTTTCGGCTGCAAACTGAAGAAAAGCAGCAAGGTACATGGTGCAAACAACATCATCATCAAGTACAATGCTTCGCTGAAGGATGAGGCATATACTCTTGAGATTACTCCCGAGAACATTCTTATCGGTGCCAAGAGCGCAGCCGGTGTATTCTATGCAGCGCAGACACTGAAGCAGATTATTCCGGTACAGGCTTTCGAGACACCTCTCGACCTGGAAAAGGTTTCATTGCCAACATTGAAGATTACCGATACTCCTCACTTTGCATACCGTGGCTTCATGCTCGACTGCTCACGCCACTTCTGGGATGTAAAGACAGTGAAGGAGGTCATTGACATTCTTGCAATGCACAAGATGAACCGTTTCCACTGGCACTTGACCGAGGATCAGGGTTGGAGAATAGAAATCAAGAAATACCCATTGCTTACCGAGATTGGCAGCTTGCGCGAGCAAACAACAACCGGACACAATGTAGGACTTGACGGTATTCCATACGGTGGTTACTATACCCAAAAGGATATTAAGGAGATAGTAAAATATGCACAGGAGCGTTTCATTACCATAGTACCCGAAATTGAGATTCCCGGTCACTCACTCGGTGCATTGTGTGCCTACCCATGGCTTGGCTGCCGTGGCGAGGAGGGCAACTACAAGACATGGTCGTACTGGGGAGTATCGCCACAGATTGCATGTGCCGGCAAGGAGAGCACATTCAAGTTCTGGGAAGATGTTCTGGGCGAGGTGATAGACCTGTTCCCCGGCGAGTACATACACATTGGTGGTGACGAGGCTCCACGCGATGAATGGAAAGTTTGTCCGTTATGCCAGGAGCGCATAAAGGAGAACAACCTGAAGAATGAGGCTGGCTTGCAGTCGTACGTAACATCACGCATTGAGCAGTATCTTGGCAAGCATGGCCGCAAGCTGATTGGATGGGACGAGATTCTTGAAGGCGGTGTGAGCCAGAATGCCACTATCATGTCATGGCGTGGTAGCGAAGGTGGTGTTGCTGCAGCAAAGAAGGGCAACTATGCAATCATGACCCCAAACAACCATTGCTACCTTGACTACTACCAGACAACCGACCGCAATGATGAACTTGACGCAATTGGCGGTTACGTTCCATTGCGCAAGGCGTATGCTTTCAACCCATACGACCAATTGTCAAAGGATGAGCAGAAATATATACTTGGTGTTCAGGGTAACCTGTGGACAGAGTATGTTCCAACCCCAATGCAAATGCAATATAAGATGTTGCCACGCCTTGGAGCTATAGCCGAGATTGGCTGGAGTAACCCTGCACCCGAGAAAAAGGACACCGAGGAGTTCATAGGACGCGCCAAGGAGCTTGCACGTTACTACTATGTTTTCGGTTGGAATTTCGCAAGACACTTCTACGAAGACGGCGTTCAGAATGGATGGTAAGCCCAATTAATTTTATTTAACTATAAAATAGGAGTTTGTATTGTACAGACTCCTATTTTTGTATCCGAAAAGATTTATTAACCTAACCATAAACATTTATGAAAAAACTTTTTACACTATTCATTTGCGGATTACTTTCTGTGGCTGCGGCATTTGCCGACGAGCCGTTCCGTAATCACCGTTACGATGCGTTCAAAGTGCTTCCCATAAACAATGAAAGCATTGTTTTTGTAGGCAACAGCATTACCAATATGAACGAATGGTGGGAGACATTCAGCAGCAACCACAACATTGTGAACCGTGGCGTTTCTGGAGCTTACAGCGATGAAGCACTTGCAAACATTGAGGCCATCGCTGTTGGAAAGCCCAAGAAAGTATTCTTTATGATTGGAACAAACGACCTTGGAACAAACGGCAAGAACACTACAGAATACGTGCTTAAGCACATCACTCTATTGGTTGACCGCTTGCAGAAGGTTTCTCCTGAAACCGAGATTTATATCCAAAGTATTCTACCAAGTAACAATGGTCTAAGAACACTTGCTATAGAACAAGAGACAAACGCTGCTTTGCAGGCTCTTTGTCAGGAAAAAGAGGTTACATACATTGACCTTTGGGAGGATTTGCTCAGCATCACCAAGAACCAGAATCATACACTCGACGGTCTTCACCTCAAGGCTTCGGGTTATCAGATTTGGGCAAAGAAAATTGAACAGTATGTGGGCAGCACATGCAGCTACCCCGATGACTGTGTCACAGTACAGAGCAACGGTGGAATAGGAAACGCTGCATATGGTATGCGTGCAACTGTATTCAGCACTCTGCCTATAAATGAAGGTGATATCCTAATCATCGGTGATGAGATGATACATGGTGGCGAATGGCACGAACTGTTACAGAGCAGTAAAGTAAAGAGCCGCGGTACAGGTTGGGGACATCCAGGCCCTGGACTTGATGTTACATTAAATGAAATACCACTTATACTGAATAGCAGAAGCGGCAGTTGCAAACCATCAAAGATTCTGCTTTACGCAGGTGTGAGCGAAGTCTGCGGAAATACAAACATAGCAGACATCGAAACAAAATACAAGAGCATTGTAAACAAGATAAAAGAACTTGCTCCTGAAGCAAAGTTGTATCTCTTGAGCCATCAGCCAACCAATACCGCCAACACAAATACCAACCGTGTTGTGGCTTTCAATGAAAAAATCAAAGCCATAGCAACAGCTGATACAAACATTGAATACATTGATATATACACCGATTTTGTAAGCAACAATGTAGGCAAGAGCGAATACTTCACAGGGAATTACCTTTATGGAAAAGGTTATGTAAAAGTAGCACAGAAGATAGCCGCTGCAATCAACGATAAAAATGTTGTCGCACTCACCGACGAGCAGGCCGAGCACAACTACCGCACATTCGAATTGCGTAGCGTTCTTGGCAGAGCCATCGTTACAGCTGCACTGTTGCGCGAAGGCAACAATGTTGGAGAATACACAGCTGAAAGCCTTGCTGAATTGAAAAGCCTGGTAGAAGCTGCATACACACTATTGAAAGAAGGTGGTGAAACAGCTGAATTCGAGACACTCGCTACAAGTATCACAACTGCGGCAAATGCAGCTTTTGACGGTTTGGTAATGCCAAAAGCCAGCACAGAAGAAAACGAATACTGGTACCAGATTACATCGCAACGTTCCCCCAACCGCTACATAACAGCAAAGGGAGAGGCTACTGGTGTAACAGGAGAAACAAGTACAAGCACACAGGCAACTTCTATGTGGAAGTTTGTAAAACGTGCCGACAACACCTATGACATTGTAAACCGCGAGTACAACTCATACCTGAATCCTGTAGCTGCATACAATAGCCAGATTACGACTGTCAAGACAAAGCCTGCAAATGGTTGGAGCATAAGCTATACAAACAATCCGGGATGTTATATAATCTCTTCGGGCGAAGTACAGCTTAACCAGACACAAGAGGCGCAAAGCTACAAGTTGTATAACTGGAGCAAATCGGACAATAAGGGCAACGACCGCAACGATACAGGTTGCCAGCTGTTCATTATGGATGCCAAAGAAATAACAGATCCTACACTTACTTTGACTCCAACAGAATTTGCCAACAACCAGGCTACATGGAGTTACCATGGAACTACCAATAGTGGCGCATGGTATGGTAAATTTGTTACAAACACTACACCGGCACTGAGTGCGGAAAGTACTGACAACAATGCCAACAATATTGGTTGGGCAAGTCACCAGCCATGGCTTCAACCCGGATATACCTACAATCTGAACCTTTCAGATGGTTATACCATTACAGGATATGAACTGACAACAAAGATTGTCAATGTATCAAATTCATCATATACATGTACATTCAATTACACTACAGCCGAAGGTACAGCTACAAGTGAACCACAAGACGATAGTGAACGTACTATAAAAGTAAGCGGACTTGAAACTGATGTCATTTCACTGACTCTTGACGGAACTGTTTCGGCACAAAAAGGAATTCTTATCACCAAATTAGTCATTTACTACAAACAGATTGCTGTAAAAGAACTTGAATATACCATAGACAAGACAAATGGAAACCTCTACCGTGATGAGAACGAAAACCAAGTAAATCAAAATTGGAATGACTTGTGGAAGAGCAACAAGACTCCTCAATTGAAGTTTGGTTGCGGTCCTAACAATATGCACTGGGCCGGCAATAACATAGAGTTGATGACCGGTGGTTCGAGCTGCACATACACTTTGACCGCACCAGCCGGATATGCAATTGCCGAGTACAGTTTCACATTCACAAACAACAATCACGAAGAGGGGCTTGGCCTGACAATGGAAAATGGTGATCTGTATACCACCAGCAAGACTCCACAGACAATTAGCGCAAACAATCAAAGTTTGAACTCAATTTCCTTTACAATCAACGGTCCAAATTCCAAGGGTGTCGTACTTACAGACTTTACCGTAAAGATAAAGTCAAGCGTTATGGAAGCACCAGCAATAAGCACAGAAAACGATGTACATTGGTATTACATTACAAGCGCTTCGACCAAGGATTATTGCAAGGGCAAGGTTATATATTACGACGAGGAGACATCAAAACTGCGTTTCGGTGACAAGGCATTCAGCGCAGACCGTATATGGAGTTTCTGGGAAAAGGACGGAAAACTAACTATAAAGAACTACAAGGATGAATATTTTGGCACAGCTGGTGCAGGAACCGGTGGTTCTACATCGTTTGGCGTTGTAAGCGAGCCTAATTATATATACTACATACAGCAGGAGCATGGCGCATTCATTATCAAGGACAACGCCGTTGAATTGCATGCACAGCAGAACGGACAGACTATTGTAAGATGGGTAGCAGAAGCCAATGGCGCGTCCTTATGGAAATTTGACGAGGTGGATACAAGCAATGCACTAGCCAAACTATCATCGACAAGAGTTGTTCAAGGCAAGATTAGTACAGGTATCGGAAACACCAACCAGCCTATTATACGTTCCACTATCAAAGTTAGCGGCCTTGAAGGGGAAATCACATTCCTAGGTGTAAAAGGTGCTTTTGTTGGCAGCGACAGAAACGATATAACAAATGTCAAGGCATACTTTGCTACCAACGAACGCGAGCTATTCATTGATTCTGACAAAAAGATGGCATGGCGTGATGAAAATGGTGTACAATTCGGCGAAACAGTGACACTGCAAGAGGATGGTACATTTACCATAACAGGTACAAAGAAACTTGCTCCAGGTGACCACTATCTATGGATTACATACGATATTGCAGAAACAGCGAAAGAGGGTAACACTGTAGATGCTAAAATCACATCATATACAGTCGATGGTGAAGAAATTGCAGAAAACAATGGCAACCCCGCATACAGTGCTACTATATTCCTTTCGGAAGGCGCTGTGCTCATGCCAAAGGACAAGGGTTCTCTATACTACAGAATTCCTGCCATTACTGTAACAAAGGACGGCAAGCGCCTTGTTACACTTACCGACGACCGCAAGAACCACAATGCAGACCTTCCAAGCCACTGCTATCTTGTAGCACAGTACTCCGAGGACAACGGCAAGACATGGAGCGACCCTGTAACTGTTGCAGGTACCGAGGAGAGAGGTGGAAACTATGGCCACGGCGATGCTTCTATAGTTACAAACCGCGACAACGGTGAAATTATTGGTATAATGACAAGTGCCGGAACATACGGACATGGATTCTTTGCAGGAACAGCAGCCGAGCCTCCACGTTGGAAGACAATCACCAGCCGCGACGGTGGTTTGACATGGGAGACACCGGTTGACCACACCGACGACCTATTTGGTGCAAAGTGTTCTAACCCATACACACAGACATGGCAAAGTGGTTTCTCTGGTTCGGGTGCAGCACTCCAAAAGCGTGACGGTACACTCGTTTCAAGTTTCGTGAACCGCCAAGCCGACAACAGCCAGCACTTCTACCTTTTCATGAGTAAGGATGGTGGCCAGAGCTGGTACGTAAGCGGTACAAGCGGTACAGACAAAGCAGACGAGCCAAAGACACTTGAGCGCAACAATGGCGACCTCGCCATAAGCGTGCGTGCAAGCGGCTACAACTACTACAACTATACATCTAACGATGGCGAGACATGGCACAATCCTGCCAGAACACGCTTCACCAGCGGAATATCGGGCAACGCCTGCGACGGAGAGTACATGGTTTGGTGTTCAACACTTGAAGGCAACCCATGGGACATCGCATTCCAGACATTGCCAAACAGCAGTAACCGTCAGAATGTAAGTATCGCACTCTCTACCGATGAAGGTGCAACATTCGGCACACCAAAGACCATCTGCCCAATAGGCTCGGCCTACAGCGCAGCTGTCGTACTCCCCGACGGAACACTTGGTGTATATTATGAGGAGAACGGCGTGTTCGGCGGCTTCACAATGCGTTTCGTACGTTTCTCACTCGATTGGGCAAGTAACGGCACATACAAATTCACTGAAGAATCACCTTTCTACCCTATCAAGTCAACAAATCCAACAGAGATTGAGGTGGTAACGGAGCAAAGAGCTGATAGCAACGCTATATACGATTTGCAGGGCCGCAAAGTAGAAAACCCGACAAAGGGAATGTACATTATCAATGGTAAAAAAATAATGTTTTAATAAGATATACACTCTAGAATAGCTGATGAGCGCCTTAACCGGCGCTCATCCTATCTTGAACCTATAAATATAACAGCTGCAACCGCATTTTTACATAACAAAAACAACTACATGAAAAAGAGATTCTATATACTATACATTCTATTATTGATGTTATCAATCAATACATCATGCTCATCGGACGGCAAAAACCCGGATATTCCGGGCAATACCCCACCAATCTCTTACGAAGTAAAGAGCGACATACAGTTGCCAATGAGCATTATCCTCAATAATATTCCGGATGAATATGCGGCATTCAAGGGGCCTATGACAAGCGCACTGGCACAACGGGAGAACGACCTGAGGCAGGAAACAGGTAATCCCGATATCCAATTAGGATTCCGCAAGGTTACATACCTATACCCAAGCAAAGACATAGACGACGGAGATATAACCCTGTCGGCTGCTGCATGCTGGCTAGGATACTTCAACAATGGAGTGTGGAACGATCTGAAACCAGAGAATATATGCCTGATGGAACACTATACCATCACAAGCGATGCAGAAGCCCCCAGCAACACATTTGCACTTGAGATGTTCATCACTGGCAACGCTCTCACTATTATGCCCGACTATATTGGCTATGGCATAACCAAGGATATTCCCCATCCATACCTTAACCACGATGTATGTGCGATAAACTCTATTGACGCACTCTCGGTTGGGTATGAGCTATTCAATGATAAAAGCAAGAACGGCATGCACAATAGCTGGAAACTGTACATTGCAGGCGCTTCGCAGGGTGCAGGCAATGCTATTGCCATACACAAGTTTATGGATACTAATCTTGAACTTGCCGCAAAATGGAACTTCGCATCAACAAGCTGTTCATCCGGGCCGTATAGTCCTGTAGTAACCATCGACAAATACTTTACCGATGGCAAGGTCGTATATCCGGTTGTCTTCCCATTGGTTATAAGGACAATGTTCGACTCATATCCCGAGATAATGAAAGGATTTACTGAGGAGATGTTCTATTCACAGAACTATCTGGCCATAAAATCAGAAATAGATGGACTGATTGAGGGAAAGAGACATAACACATCAGAAATTAATCAGGTATTTATAGACAAGGTCAGGAAGACGGTAGACGCAAATCTTGCCGAAAACGAGATATACCTCACCGATATTCTGAGCCCGGAAATACTGGACAAGGAATCTCCCATCTGTAAAGCGTTGTATCTATGCCTGGAAAAGAACGACCTTACAAAAGGATGGAGTCCTACCCACCCTATTAAGCTCCACTATTCATCCAAGGATAAGGTTGTCCCACATGAGAACAGCCTTGCTATACATGAAGCCTTTGGAGATGGAGTTGTCACTCTTGAACCGTCGCCAGTATCGGCTGACCACACTACTACCTGCAGTCTATGGATGGTTGAACTATTCAGCAAGGGGTTCTGACAACAATAGAAGTAACAGTTCCCTTGCCGGTTGCTCATAATTTACAGGCTAAAAAGCAAGAATATGACCCTTGCAGAGCTATATAATAAAATTTAATTCATTAAATTCGCACAGATATATGACTAACAGACGAGTTATGAAAACACTGCTGACACTGTTGCTCACCCTACTTCCACTCATGGGATGGGCACAAGAAAAAACCAAGGTTGCCTGTATTGGCAACAGCGTGACATTCGGTTACGGACACAAGAATCCGGGAGAGACTTCGTACCCCAGCCAGCTACAACATTTGCTTGGCGATGGCTATGAGGTGCGCAACTTCGGACACTCGGGGGCAACACTTTTGAGCAAGGGACACCGCCCGTACATAAACCTGCCCGAGTACAAGGCTGCACTTGAGTTTGCTCCCGACATTGCAGTTATACATTTGGGACTTAACGACACCGACCCACGCAACTGGCCGAACTATCGCGACGAGTTCTATACCGATTATATAAATATTATAGAGGCTCTGCGTAAAGCAAACCCCGAGGTTGAGGTATATGTTTGCCAGATGAGCCCCATATTCCACTGGCACCGCCGTTTCAAGAGCGGCACACGCGACTGGTACTGGCAGATTCAGGAACTTATCCCGGAAATTGCCGAATATGATATGTTTGAACTAATTGACTTGAGCCGCTACCTGTATAACCGTCCCGACCTTATGCCCGACGCCCTGCACCCTAATGCCGAGGGCGCAGGAATAATTGCCAAACAGGTATATTCGGCAATAACCAACGACTACGGCGGTTTATCAATGCCGGCAATATACAGCGACAATATGGTCGTTCAGCAAGGCAAGCCCTTTGTCGTAAAGGGTACTGCGAACGCCGGCGACGAGGTTACAGTAAAATTGGGAAAGAAAAAGGTGAAAGCAGACACCAATGAATGGGGTGAATGGACTGCCACATTTGAACCGATGAAAGCAGACGGCAAGAGCTATACAATGACCGTGAAATGCGGCAAGGAGGAGATTACATACAAAAACATTGTCGTGGGTGAGGTATGGTTGTGTTCGGGACAGTCCAACATGGCTTTCATGGTAAAGGAGAGTTCACACATAGCAAAGAGTATTGAGAATATAAAGGGCAAAGACATACGCCTTTATGATATGAAGCCACGTGTTATTACCGATAACATTGAATGGGATTCGGCGAGCCTTGTAGCACTCAATAACCACGACTATTACCGCCCCACTACCTGGCAGTTACAGGACGAGCAGAATGTAAACAATTTCTCAGCTGTGGCATACCATTTCGGCGCTATGCTTGCCGACTCGCTTGGAGTACCCGTAGGACTTATATGCAACGCTGTGGGCGGCGCGCCGGCCGAGGCGTTCATCGACCGCAAGACACTGGAGTTCCACCCGGTACTTGTTGACATACTATATAATTGGAGAGAGAATGACATGATACAGGACTGGTGCCGAGGCCGCGCAAGCAAGAATATTACCAAGAGCAGCAACAAGCTGCAACGCCATCCCTACGAACCTTGCTACCTTTACGAAAACGGTATAATGCCAATAGCGCACTACCCCATAAAGGGTGCGATTTGGTATCAGGGTGAATCGAACGCCCACAATATAGAACTGCACGAGGTGATATTCCCAACCCTCATCGACAGTTGGCGCAGAACATGGAACAACCCCAAAATGCCGTTCTATTTTGTTCAGCTATCGAGCATAAACCGCCCGTCGTGGCCACATTTCCGCGACTCACAGCGCCGCATGGCTGCGGAAATCGCGAACTGCGACTTTGCTGTATCGAGCGACAAGGGAGCCCCCTGGGATGTTCACCCCAAAGAGAAAGCGCCAGTTGGCGAACGCCTGGCACGCCTGGCGCTTAACCAGACATACGGAATGGGACACGTTGTACAGCATGGACCAACACCTGTTGAGGCAAGAACTGTAGACGGCAATATTGTCATAGAGTTCAGTAATGCAGTGGAACTGAAAACAAACGACGGCAAGGCATTACGTGGTTTGGAGATTGGTTGTATAGTGGGTACGTTTGAAGCTGTACACGATGACAAGATAAGTATTGAGGGCAACCGCATAACAATTAAAGGAGCGTTGGCACACAGAATACGCTATGCATGGAAACCCTATACCGAGGCTAATCTTGTGAACGAGGAAGGGCTGCCGGCAAGTACATTTGAAATAGAGGTGAAAACGAAAATGTAAAAGGTAAAAACTTGTGCAAGCGAGTGAGTGAAAATTTATTTTCAGTTACAACGAGCGCAGCCAAGTTTCAAGCACACGCAGTGAGATTAAAACTTGTGCAATAAAAATTACATATAACAAAAGATGAAAGCCACGGCTTTCATCTTTTGTTATATAACGGAAAGGCAAACCTTTCCGATTCTACATTTCACTTTTCACCTTTTACTTTATAACCCCAAGTTCCTTACCGACCTTAATGAAGGCTGCAATTGCCTTGTCAAGGTGCTCCTGCTCGTGAGCAGCAGAGAGCTGAACGCGGATACGTGCTTC
>JAFZFM010000086.1 GCA_017555865.1 Bacteroidaceae bacterium | reverse complement strand
TTTGTTGTTGTGCTCGCCTTCAAAATGCTCATTTACGCTTAGTAAACTGCGCTTTTTCAGTCTTCGCACGCCTAAAAATAGCTCTTTTTATTCAACCTCATGACAAAAGAGGGCAACCCATTTACTTTTGGGTCACCCTCATACATCTCGTTTTACTAACCCGCCAAGAGGTTATTTTATCATATATTTGCGTCCGTTTACTATAACTATACCTGCAGCAGGAAGCTTATCAAGTTTCTGGCCAAGCAGATTATATATAGCCTTAGGTGCATTGTCCTCGTTGACAACAATATTCTCCACACCTGTCAGGTCGTCCAAGTTTATATTTGGATTCTCCACAATATACATTACCGAACCGTGGTCGTCCCATGTCCAGTTGCGCACAGCCATCAATGCCTCATTTGTTACAATGCAGGCAAAATTTGTTGAACCATCGCTGTAGTTTCCACCTGCGTGAAAACTGAAAGTTCCGTCACCATTGTCGCGTATCTTGTCCAATGCAGTCTTTTCTGCAGTAAACTTGTAATCACGGCCTTCACGGGTAACATACTCCTGCTTTGCAGGCTGAAAGAGATAATACTTTCCATCTTCTAGGATAATCTGCCACACAACAGTCATGTCAAAAGGGTCAACCGGTGACTTGTATATGTCAGCAACAGCCTGGTTCGATGGAAGATTGTTGTGTGAAGATGATGTCAAGCCTCGCAAGCTCAAGTATGTATCGGATATAGTTGTATTCCATGCCAAATAGCCTTCGCCACTCTTGGCTTTTATATGATACACAGCATTGTTACTCAATTCGCTGAGCGAATTTATCTGACGATACTCTTGAATCTTTTTATATTCAACATAGATTGTAGAGCTTTGGGCATCCATCCATATTTTGGCTGTATAACCTTCAACATCTACTACAACTACATCGGCTACTGTAAAGAACTGGCTTACGTAAATGGTCTCGCCCGATTTGTATTCCTTGCCACCATAAACAATACCACCTTCGCCATCGGCACCTGTGATATTCAAAGTGTATGGATATGCCTGCTGCATATCACCCTTAATGCTAACCTGGCTACCACGTATATACTCTGCAGGAATGGTATATGTGCCATCGGCTGCAATTGCATTCTGTGGGACATTTACCAATATCCAATTAGGATTGCCATTCTCGTCAAGTTGATCTATCGCATTTACATTATAACCGAATTTCAGGTCAAAACCATTCTGAATGAAGCCTGGAGCTGGAATATCCTTAACTGTCAAAGGCTGGGCATAATTGGTCATATAGCCCTGCAATGCGCTCTCATCCGAAGCCAACACAATGTCGCCATTTAGCTGAGAAGCACTAACTGTCACCTTGTCGCCATGTACATCGAGCATAAGGTCTACATATCCGCCACCATCTGAAATGAGAGTGCTGCTTCCGGCTGGGTCAATGCTGTTCCAATCGACCTTATAACGCATGCGGTAGAGACCGGCGGGTGTACCTTCGGGAATTGTAAATGCTGGCACACCACTACCGATTGTATTACCGTTATTGGTTGTTGTACCGTCACTCTTGTACCATTTGTCGCCTATCTGCACAGCATTATAGCTGACGATTTCGCTACCTTCGGCCGGTGTACCATTGTCGTTGATGGTGTATTCGAACTTACCGTTGTTGTTCCAATCGACATATACATAAGCACTCATCCAAGCACCTGTATAGTTGAATGTTGGCTGTACAGTGGTACCTGCCTTAGCCGAGAAGACACTAACCAGAGTGTTGTCGGTGTAAACCTTGCGGTTGGCAGGTGTTGATGTGTATGTCACACCCGAAGAAACGAGACCAACGCTGTTGATAGAGCGGTCTGTACGGGTTGTTGTTGCATCCTTGTCATAGGTAAGGGCATACTTGTCGGTAGAGAAACGCTTGTCGGGGTTATTGTCGATGACAATCTCATCGAAATATGCTACCCAGTCGGCATTATCGGCATGAGGTGAGCGTACATCGGGAACAAGAACCAATGAGTAGATATCGATACCACTGGTGGCATTCTCCTCCTTGGAATATGAGAAACCCTTGAAGCTGACCACTACATCCTGCCAGCCATTCTTTGGAGCCACATTGGTATTGGTAACAGCCCAGAACTGCTCCTCTTCACCGGTTTGCCAGTTCCAGCTATCCTCAATTCGCTTACCCAAACCAATGACCATAAGACGGCTATCGGCTGGTTTATCCTTGAGGTATGTCATAATGTGGATATACTGCAACTGTTTTGTCATGCGGATTGGCTCCTTCAGGTCTATTCTTACACCAAAGGTATTGCTACCAAAACGGCTACGCTGCAGTGCCAAAACATTATCTGTTGGGTTTGGGGCAACTC
This sequence comes from Bacteroidaceae bacterium, assembly GCA_017555865.1. Lineage (GTDB taxonomy): Bacteria > Bacteroidota > Bacteroidia > Bacteroidales > Bacteroidaceae > HGM04593. Next base: position 11,638 of record JAFZFM010000086.1, on the reverse strand, counting down.
CCATCACCTCGTCAACTGCAACATCGGGGTTAGCAGTTACCGCTGCATTTCCGGTGAGGGCTCCTGTACGGAATGGGCTCTCTTCCCATTTGTCATAAACAGATATGGATTTATAATCCTCGCTGTCAAATGTTATCGTTGTCTGCGCTGAAGATGTAAGGCCTAAAAACATCAACGCTGCTGAAAGTAATATATTCTTCTTCATAAGTCTTTTATTTAATAATCGTGTTGATGTTCATTAATATACATTCAAATTAGAGAGCAAAGGACAAGCACGGCTGTCAAGGATTGTTATGCGCAACATCTTTGCATTGTAGCCGTTGCCATAACTTTCGGCAGTCTTTCCATTCAAAGGAATAATACGCTTGTAGCCTACTGTTGTTGTCTGCATAGCAGGGCAGAGTTCTGTCCACTTTTCACCATCGGTACTATATTCAATCTTGAAATCCTTTATGCGCTGACCCAGGAAAACAGGCTCCTGCATAACAAGGTAACGTATTACCTGAGGAGTATCCCAAGTTAGTTCAATTGTTGCAGTCAGATTCTCGTCGTTTGTACCCCAGTATGTCTCCTTATTGCCATCGGTGAGATTGGCAGCAGCATATTTACCACCGGTACGTGTATCGCTCACCTTAATTGTTGCACTCTTGGCAAGGTCTGTTGCAGCTGTGCTTTCATCAAGGCCATATACAGGAACAGCCAAACGCTCGTGCAACATCTTACCCAATTTTGTCAATTCGTTCACTGTATTGTCGGGGAGGACACCGTACTGGTTTGGAGGACAGTTGAGGATAAGGGTTGCATTGCGTCCTACAGTCTCAAGATACATCTGGAAAAGACGCTCGGCACTCTTAATAGACTCACCCTGGTGCCAGAACCAACCGGCACTTGTAGCCTTGGCATCGCTCTCACCCGGATTCCAGAACCAACCATTGATATCACCCTCTTCGCGTACAACAGTCTCAGACAGATAGTCGGTCATAGCCCAGTTTGTTTCACCGGCATAACCCGACTCGTTACCAATCCAGCGTGCTTCGCCACCAACTCCCCACATGATACAGTTAGGAGCAATACGGTGTACACGAGTACGCAGGTTAGGCACGTCGTAATAGATTTCGGGGTCAATATCGCGGTTGCCACCCTCGCCACCATAGTGTCCGTCGCCACCACGCGCACCGTCGAACCACATCTCGAACTGATCCGATCCATATTCGGCCAACTCCTCGCACTGCTTCAGGAACACTTCGGTAACATATGAGTCTTTTCCGTAGTGTGCCGAGTTGCGGTCCCAAGGAGAAATGTAGAATCCGTACTTCATATTATGCTTGCGGCTTGCATCGGCAAACAGTTTTGGAATGTTCGCGCTGCGTCCGAACTCATTACCAGCATTCTTGATACTGTGCTCAGTTGTAGCTGTTGGCCACAAGCAGAAACCATCGTGGTGCTTTACAACGGCAATACCACCATTCATACCAGCAGCTTTAACTGCTGTAACCCACTGTTCGGGATTAGGCATAGCCAAAGGAGCGTATCTTGACTCGGCTTCATTACCATAACCCCACTCCGAACCGGTGAAGGTGTTCATTCCATAGTGGAAGAAGGCGTAGAACTCTGTTTCGTTCCACAAAAGTTGTCGATCATGGGGCACCGGGTGTACTGGAAGCGGTGCATTGTCGGGATTGGCAAGAGCCTCTGTCTTGAGCTGGAACTGTGCCGACGCTCCAAATGGAGCCATCATACCCAACAAGAACAAAGAAGTGAAAAATTTTCTCATTTTGTAATGTTTTGTTAGTTATAAATACTTTTAAATTTATCAGTACTTCACAAAAGTGCATAATGCGCACCATGCGTGGCAAAGAAAAAAAAAAAAAAATAATAAGGCAAATTTTTAAACAGATATTTACCAAATTATACATTATAAATAATAAAACACACCACAACTCTACCTGCGCAATATGGTTCTCCAACGAGGATTTTGCAGTGTTTGATCGTCATTGATTTAAATTCATTAAAGCAGCATAGGACCTCGCATGCAAGTCGCAAACAACGCTGCTTTCGCTTTGTCACTGTAAAAATGCTGAAGCAAGCTTCGTATTTCTCGCTCGTTTGTTACTAATTTGAGGTGAACCTCGAATATTTTCTGCACTCGCTGTGATAAATACTGAAGCAAGCTTCGTATTTCTCGCTCGTTTGTTACCAATTTGAGGTGAACCTCGAATATATTCTGCACTCGCTGTGATAAATACTGAAGCAAGCTTAATATTTCTCGCTCGTTTGTTACCAATTTGAGGTGAACCTCGAATATTTTCTGCACTCGCTGTAAGAAATATTTAAGCGAGCTTAATATTTCTCGCTCGTTTGTTACTAATTTGAGGTAAACCTCGAATATTTTCTGCACTCGCTGTGATAAATACTGAAGCAAGCTTCGTATTTCTCGCTCGTTTGTTACTATATTTGAAAACTGAATAAAGTTTTTATTTACACCAACTACAAGCCACTACCCCAATGATATCCCGTTGCTATCTGGAAATAACAAATATATGTAACCTCAACTGCGTGTTCTGCCCCAAGACAGACAGAAAGAAAGGCAAACTGACATTAGAGGAGTTCAACATACTTACCGACCGTTTACAGGGAGAGATACAATTCCTCTATTTTCACCTGATGGGCGAGCCGTTGCTACACCCGCTGTTGCCTCAGTTCATAGATTCTGCACGAGCAAAAGGCTTTATTCCAGTAATTACCACCAATGGCACATTGTTGTCACAGGCACAGGGCGTGATAGATGCTCGGCCATACAAGGTACAGATATCTCTACACTCGCACGAGGGAAACAAGAAAGAGGATGCTGCAGAGTATATACACAGCGTCATGCAGTTTGCCACCAAGGCTGCCTCGAACGGAACAATAGTAGTATTACGTTTTTGGAATCAGGGTGGCTACGAAAGCACCAACGAAGCACTCATAAGCCTCATGGCCCAGCACATACCCACTCCGTGGAAGGAACAGAGCAACGGATGGAAACTTGCCGACAAGATATTCCTTGAGTACGACAAGATGTTCGAATGGCCCGATTCTGCACGTCCCGAATATACCGAAGACGATTTATTCTGCTATGCACTAAGGAACCAGATTGGTGTTCTTGTCGATGGCACCGTTGTGCCTTGTTGCCTCGACCACGCCGGTGAAATAGATCTTGGCAACCTGTTCCACACCCCACTGAAGGATATTCTATCATCGCCACGTGCACAGGCTATCTACGAGGGATTTACCAGACATACAGCCGTAGAACCACTATGCCGCCGTTGCGGGTATGCTGCAGTTACTAAGCGTTACAGGAAATAGGGATTCCTGCACTGAACGATTGTTTATTAGCCACAAAAGTCCATATATATAATCAAAGCGGACGACTTTTTTTGAGTCGTCCGCTTGTTGTTGATGTTAGAATAAAATGGACTATTTTTAGGAATGCAAAGCCTGAAAAAGCACAGTTTACTAAGCGTAAATGAGCATTTAAGGACGTGCACAATAACAAAAGAGCCTTCCTCTGATTATAAAAGACAATGGATTATATTACTGTTCCAATATAGTCACATTCATCACCACATCTGTCTTTGGGCGATCCCCCATTGAAGTCTCAACCGTCTGTATTGCCTCGACAATATCCAAACCCTCTTCAACCTCACCGAATACAGTGTATCCACCGTCAAGGAAAGGAGTTCCGCCCAGTGTGGTATATACCTCGGCTTGTTCGGGAGTGAATGTAGGATTTCCAAGTTCTTTACTCTTATCCATAGCAATTTTACCCAATTTATCCTGCAACGCCATCAAACCGTCACGGTCGCGATTGCGACGAAGATTCATAATCTCTTCGCGATGTTCCATAGCAAGTGCATTGAATATGTTTTGCTCCTGTTGCATTTTCATCTGGTGTTCAAGTTGTTTAAGTTCGGCTGCTTTATAAACCTTACCCCAAACAATGTAGAACTGACTGCCACTACTCTCTTTAGTAGGATTCACCTCATCGCCAAGACGTGCAGCGCTCAAGGCACCACGCTTGTGAAAGAGTGTCGCAGGCTGTATCTCAGCAGGCACGTTATATCCAGGACCACCGGTTCCTAAACTCTTGCCGGCCGGAGCCCCCTTGCTCTCGGGGTCACCGCCCTGAATCATGAAATCCTTTATCACACGATGGAACAATGTTCCGTCGAAGAAACCCTGAGAAGCCAGTTTCAGGAAATTATCACGATGAAGAGGTGTCTCGTCGTAAAGGCGCACAGTAATGTCGCCCATTGTTGTTGAAATTTTAACTTTCGCCATAGTATTTTAATATAGTCTATTTATCAATATAATGTATCACACTGTTGTTTATGCAATACTACTGTTTGTCCACATTCTTCTTCTCCTTATTTCGCAAATACTCCTCGGGCATAAAAACCTGATCGGTTTGACGCACACCCATAAAGTGAGGCGACATTATCTCGATACCGGCTTCGTTGAAAACATCCTGAATATTTTCATGAAGTTTAGAATAGATAAGAGCCATTTTCTCGGGATGAAACGTATAAGCATTTATTTGGTATACCACGTACCAATCGTCCAGCTTTGTCTGCAGGACAAAAGGCTTTGGCTCGGCCTCGATATGCGGTGTAGCAAGAGCGGCCTGTATCATAAGCTGATGTACCTGTTGCCATGGAACTTCGTAACCAAAAGTGACATCACTATGGATTATGAGTCCGTATTCTTGGGCCGAAGAGCTATAATTGGTAGTCATTGAAGACATCACAAAAGAGTTGGGCACGGTAACAATCTCGTTCTTGGGAGTCTTTACACGTGTCACAAGAGGAGTCTTCTCTATAATGTCACCCATTGTATCATTGAGCTTTATGCGGTCACCCACACGAAATGGACGCATAAAAGTAATGACCAGCCCCGCCATAAGGTTAGCAATAAGCGTACTTGAACCCAATGAGATGATAAGACCTACAAAAACCGACAGACCTTGGAAAATGCCGGAGTCGGAACCTGGAAGATAATTGTAGATCATGGCAACCATAAAGGTATAGAGCAGGAAACGCACTATAATGAAGGTTGGCATGGCCCATTCGGGGAAGAAATTCTTTATCTTAAGATTACCACGTTCTATCTCAAGAGCAATATAACGTGCCAAGCGTACAAGTGACTTTGTCGCATACCATATTACAAAGATACTTATAAGATTAGGAATATAATCTATAACACCAAAGACTATCATCTTTATAGGTACAAGGAAATAGTCGAGAAGCTGCATTGCAAACCCTTTGGTGCTAGGAAAAATACTGAAAACAATAGGGAGAGAGATAAGCAGTTGCAACAGAATCACAACATACTTCATAATTCTGTTTGCCACCAGCAAAAGCGCTACCTGCTTCTCGGTATTGAGAATTTCATATGTCTGGATTTTAATTGGCTTGAGTGTTGTATCCTTTAGTTTAAGAATCCTCTTTTCAATCTTTGCGAAGCCCCAACAGGTAAGTTTATATAGCAGGAATTGCAATACAAGCACAAGCAGACAATAGGCAATACTCTCCACCATGCGCCATATACCATACTGCGTCTTCATTTGACAGAACTTGTCTATAACTATCTGTTTGCGATTGGCTACAAGAGAGTCGCGACTAAGTCCCTCCCACATAGCGTCGGCATCGGTAAATGAGACAAGCACCTCGGTACCATACATAATATCCGAAAAATGTTCAGTATTCTCAACATATACACTAGCGGGATCAAGATTTATTTTCTTTCCAATAACCTCCATCAACCCGCCAGTCTCCTGCGCACGCTGCAAAGCCGATTCACCACCCTTCTTTGCATAAAGGTAAAAGAGTGTATCGCCATCCACAATTACCGGAGAACCTTTTGTAGTACGTCGAAGCGAATCGATACGCAACAATTGCTTGTGCAGCTTGATGGAATCGCTGGCCAGAATACTTAGTTTGAACTGCTCATACTCCATACGAAGATTTGCCTCGCTTAGTTTAGCCTCCTCGAGTAACTGTTGCAACTGTGTCACAAGTAAAGAATCCTTGTTGACAACATAACGACGAATACTATCGGCAACAATTGCTGAATCGCTCATCGCCTGAAAGCCACCTTGTACAGAATCACTAACCTGCGCGTTTATGTTTATTGCGCATAGCACCCATAGTAGACATAGGGTAAAAACCCGTTGTAATTTCATTTGACAATACTATTTTTTGAAACCATCGGTATAAAAACTGTGTAATGAGAGCACAGCTACACACCACTATCCGTTATTGTTGCAAAGTTATCAAAATTTAGTTACACATCACATTTTGACATTATCTTTTTACAACATCCCGTATCACAGTAGAACCAGACTGAAAGTAATTACCGATTGTACAAGCCACACATTATCTTGCGATTATGCCGACAGGCGAAACAAAGAGGTTTCGCCTGAAACGCCGCGAGGGCAAGAAAAGCAATGCTGGTGCCGAACTGCAATTCGTGAGCATAGACGAAACCGACACGAATATCTATCGTACCAGGCTTGAGATTGAACCCATTAAGGTAAATTACAATGGCAAAATTTATGACTCGATCAACGAATATTGCACGATAGACTACAATGGCATTCCCTTGTTGCTGGATTCATCTGTTCGCGAACTTGGTGGCATATGGCTTACTTGGGAAGAAAGAAGGGATATTATAAGAAAACTGAAAGAATATAGACACACAGCAGGCTATCAACATCAAGTCGGCAACCAATAGTAAATTTGGTCGCCGACTTTCTATTTAAGAGCATGGTAACAGAAAATATTTTCTTCATTTTCACAGTTTTCGTTTTGAAAAAATGTAACTAAAAAGTATCTTCGCAAAGATAGATCACTAACAATGAAAAGAAAAGAACTATATAACAAGGTAATTGAATACTTTGAGGTTGCAATGCCGGTTGCCGAGACTGAATTGAACTACACCAACCCATTCGACCTGCTGGTAGCGGTGATTCTGTCGGCACAGTGTACCGACAAGCGTGTAAACATGGTAACTCCCGACCTTATAGGACGTTACCCTACGGCTGCCGAGATGGCCGAGGCACACCCCGACGAGATATATAACTACATAAAAAGCGTATCGTACCCCAACAACAAAGCCAAGCACCTTGTTGGCATGGCGCAGAAACTGTGCAGCGATTTTGGAGGCGAAGTACCCGACACGCTTGAGGAACTTGTAACCCTGCCGGGTGTGGGGCGCAAGACAGCAAACGTCATTCTCTCGGTCGTATGGGATAAGAGCGCAATGGCCGTCGACACACATGTGTTCCGCGTAAGTCACCGCATGGGGCTTGTACCCAAGCGGTGCACCACCCCATACAGTGTCGAGAAGGAACTGATGAAATACCTGCCGACAGATGTAATTCCCAAGGCACACCATTGGCTCATTCTGCATGGCCGTTACGTGTGCAAAGCGCGCACACCCGAGTGCAAGAAATGCGGATTGACAGCCGTGTGCCACGAATATCAAAAATTGCATAAAATTTAAGGTCGCCAACAACAATAAGACACAATTTAAAACAGAATATGTAATTGTTCCCATGTTTTAGGGAGACGAGAAATTATAAAATAATTTCGGAGGTGATATTTCTATAAAGCGAAAATGAGAGCATAACCCCATACCTATTCAACTTTTTCCCCATTTATAACCTTGTTTATATAAAAAATATTATATCTTTGCAATATTGCAGAAAAAGTAACTATTATTACTAACTAAATAAATTTTCAATCATGACAATTGACAATTTCCAGTTTGCCGGTAAGAAGGCAATCGTTCGTGTTGACTTTAACGTTCCCTTGAACGAGGAGGGTAAAATCACCGATGATACACGTATCCGCGGCGCTCTCCCCACATTGAAGAAAGTTCTTGCTGACGGTGGTGCTCTCATCATCATGTCACACATGGGCAAGCCCAAAGGTAAGGTTAACGCAAAATACTCTTTGAGCCAGATTGTTGACGCTGTTTCAGAGAAGTTGGGTGTTGCTGTTCAGTTCGCTCCCGACTGCGCAAAGGCTGCCGAGGCTGCTGCAGCTTTGAAACCAGGTGAAGTTCTTATGCTCGAGAACCTCCGTTTCTATCCCGAGGAGGAGGGCAAGCCAGTAGGTATTGACAAGGAGGATCCTGCATACAACGACGCAAAGAAGGCTATGAAGGAGTCACAGAAGGAGTTCTCAAAGACTCTTGCTTCTTACGCAGACTGCTACATCAACGACGCATTCGGTACAGCTCACCGTCGTCACGCATCAACAGCGGTTATCGCCGACTACTTCGATGCAGACAACAAGATGCTCGGTTACTTGATGGAGAAGGAGGTTCAGGCTGTTGACAACATCCTCAAGGACATCAAGCGCCCATTCACAGCTATCATGGGTGGTTCAAAGGTATCTACAAAGATCGGTATCATCGAGAACTTGATGGACAAGGTAGACAACCTCATCCTCTGCGGTGGTATGACATACACATTCGCAAAGGCTCAGGGTGGCGAAATCGGCCGTTCAATCGTTGAGGACGACAAGCTCGACCTCGCTTTGAACATCATGGAGCAGGCTAAGGCAAAGGGTGTAAACCTTGTTCTTGCACAGGACTGCGTTGCTGCCGATGATTTCTCTAACGACGCTAACCAGCAGGTTTGCTCAGCAAAGGCTATCCCAGCAGGTTGGGAGGGCTTGGATGCAGGTCCAGAGGCTCAGAAGGCATTCGCTGCTGCTATCGTTGACGCAAAGACTATCCTTTGGAACGGTCCTGCAGGTGTGTTCGAGTTCGACAACTTCACAGCAGGTTCACGCGCTATTGCCGAGGCTATCGGTAAGGCAACTGCTAACGGTGCGTTCTCACTCATCGGTGGTGGTGACTCAGTAGCTTGTATCAACAAGTTCGGTATGGCCGACCAGGTATCATACATCTCAACAGGTGGTGGTGCTCTTCTCGAGGCTATCGAGGGTAAGGTTCTCCCAGGCGTAGCAGCTATCAAGGGCGAATAATTTACCTTATTCAATAAAATTCAAATAAACAGCGTGCCAGCGCACGCTGTTTATTTTATAGACCTATCAAGAGGGAAAGTCACGACTTTTTACCTTCAACATTTCACCTTTCAGATTTCCGTTTTCACTTTTCAGCTTTGCTAAACTATGGACGAAAAGCGCATTACAGACATACAGCGTGAGGTTATCACATTGCTCAATGACAACAAGCTCAAGAAAGCCATCGACACCCTTGCCGAGGGTATCGACGAGCTGCAGGATTGGGAGTTACGCACACGCTACAACGAACTGCAGACAGCATACAAATATATGCTGGAGTACCTTCGTATGGGCATGCCCGACCCCGACAGGGAGCGTCTGTACGGCGAGCTGATGGGCAAATGCTACGTCATCAACGACCAGATAGCCATTGCAAGGCTCACCGAGCACTCTGCCAAGGTATACTGCCAGATGCGACGCAAGCATAAGGGGCTGGCCGCACTGGAGAGCACCCACGCAAGGCTAAAGGAGAATTTCGCGAACAAGGAGGTGGCAAAGAGCCTCCCTGCCGACGAGTGCCGTTCGCTGAATGCCGAACTCGCGAGGGAGCATGAGCTGTTGTTGCAACAACTGTTCGGCATTGTGTGGAGCAGCAACTGCTGGAGCAAGGCCGACGCCGAGACCATCTACCAATACATCTGCGACGGCGAGACCGCACTCAACGACCGCGCCGTACTGGTAAGCGCCGTGACACTGAGCGCACTCAAGTGTTTCGAGCCATTAAAGGCTATCACCCTATGCAAGCTCGCCACCAATGGCGAGAGCCTGCTGTCTACACGCGCCATCATAGGACTCATAATAGTGCTGTTCACATACAACCGTCGCATCAAGCACTACCCCGAGATCACCGACGCTATTGCCGTGATACGCGAGGACGCCACCATAATGCGCCGCATCGAGACCATACAGATACAGTTGCTCCGTTGCCGCGAGACACAGAAGATTGACCGCAAGATGCGCGAGGAGATAATTCCCGCAATGATGAAGAACCCCAACCTGCACAGCAACAAGTTCAGCATGGACATCCTCAAGGAGATTGAGCAGGACGAGGACAAGAACCCAGAATGGAAAAAGTGGATTGAGGAGGACGAGATAAAAGGCAAGATTGAGGAGATGAGCAAATGGCAGATTGAGGGCGCCGATGTTTACATGAGCACCTTCTCACAGCTCAAGAACTTCCCATTCTTTGGCGAGATGACCAACTGGTTCCGCCCCTTCGACACCACGGTACCCTGCATTGCCGAGATTCTGCCACCGGAGATAAAAGGCAACAAGAGCATCATTGGCGCCATCTGTGGCTCACAGTTCTTCTGCAACAGCGACAAGTACTCGTTCTGCCTCACCTTCGAGCGCGTGCCCAAGGAACAGCGCGACGCACTTATGGAGCAGATGACAGGCGGCATTGACGCCGACGCACCGGGACTCGATACCATCACCGAGATTCCGGCCGAGAAGCGTGCCGAGATACAGAGCAACCAGTACATACAGGACCTCTACCGTTTCTTCAAGCTCTCGAACTACCGTGGCGAGTTCAGCGACCCCTTCGCCATGTCACTCAACCTGTTGCAGAGCAAGGCACTATCGCCACTCATTGAGAGCAACGAGGCCACACTGCGCACGTTCCGCTACCTTGTGGAGAAGGAGTACTACGCCGAGGCATTCAAGGCCGGCAAGCTCTTTGAGAAGAGCGGCGAGGGCGATGCACAGTTCTTCCAGGAGATGGGATTCTGCGCACAGAAGGAATGCGACTACGACACCGCTGTCGACTACTACACCAAGGCCGACATCGTCAAGCCCGACACCCTTTGGACACTGCGCCACATAGCGCAGTGCTACCGTCTGCAGGGCGAATCGGACAAGGCACTCAGCTACTACCTCATGGCCGAGGAACTTGCCCCCGAGAACATATCACTGCTTATGCAGACCGGCGAGAGCTACGCCACCCTCAAGCAGTACGACGAAGCCTTTGCCCGCTTCTACAAGGTAGAATACCTTAAGCCCGACTCACGACGCGCAATGCGCGCCATAGCCTGGTGCTCATTCATCACAGGCAAGGACGATCAGGCACGCGGCTACTACAAGCGACTGCAGGAGATGCCCCACCCCACATTCGAGGACTACCTCAATGCCGGCCATACAGAGTGGGTAACCCGCAACAACGCCAAAGCACTGGAGTTCTAGAATAAAGCAAAAGAAATCGGTGGCAACGAAAAGATTTCCGACTCACTTATCCATGACAGAAAAGTACTACTCGAACGCGGAATAAGCGAAATAGAACTACAGCTACTTAGAGACCTTATTATATAAAGGTATAGACAATGCTTGCAGCAATAGGTCACGCGTAGTACAGTCGTAGTTTGTACCGCGTGGGTTGCGATAAGCAAGGATTGTCAATGCCGGCCACACAGAGTGGGTAACCCGCAACAACGCCAAAGCACTGGAGTTCTACACCAAAGCCGCCGAGGTATGCGGTAGCAAAGAGAAAATCGCCGAGCAGATAATGAACGACAAGACCGCGCTCACCTCCCGCGGAATAAGAGAAATAGAACTACAGCTACTTAGAG
>JAFZFM010000085.1 GCA_017555865.1 Bacteroidaceae bacterium | reverse complement strand
GTCCTTGCAGACGGACGTCAATGAGTTTCATCCCTTTATTCAATAAGTACAAGGATAAAGGATTCACCATCGTTGGAGTTGCAAGCGAATTGGAAAGCGAAGATATGAGGCTTGCAGTGGAGAAGGACGGTTACCCGTGGCTGAACCTGCTCGCACTGCGTGGTGTGGAAAATATCTGGGAACGTTATGGTATCAGAGCTGCCGGAGAGGTGTTCCTTATTGACAGAGATGGTACAATTCTTGCAGTAGGAGCAACCGCCGAGGAGGTAGAACAGATACTAAAAGAAAGATTATAATTTGTAAGCATAAAATGGTTATGAAAAAACTATTCTTAACCCTTGTCGTTGCATTTGCCACAGTATGTGGCTTTGCACAGGAGAAACCTGCAATAAATGACTACCACTATCGTGGCGGTACCGTACATTTTAACGGACAATTTATTAATGGTGCATCGCAGGATTTTCCAAAGCAGATACTTCTCATTTTTGAGAATGAATTTACAAATACAGAGGTAAATTCTCTTGTTAAAGTAGATGCAGACGGAACATTTGCAAGCGATGTATATGTGCCACATAGTACAACAGTATATCTGCGAGCCAACGATTACACAGGCCTGCTTCCCAACTACCTATATTTCTTTGTTGGCGACACCATAACACTCTCTGTGGATGTGGCGGGCCGCAGCAGCTCCATTGCTCCCGGAAGCATCGGTTATTGGGTGGAGCGTTGCCGTCACATAAGCCAGGAACCCTATGCCAAAAGCCCTTACGGCGACCTCTCTCAATATTCAAGCGTACACAAGCAGGGGCGCAAAGCTGTGGAGAACTACTGCCGCAACACGGGAAAAGTTATGGAAAAGGTTATGAAAGAGATTGACGAGGGGCGTTTTGCTCTCCCCGCAGATATTCACCCCATCGCTGCCGATATAATAAAGAACAATGCAATATTCGAAGGCCTGTATATGATGATGTCTTTGCGGAGGATGTATAACTACACGGCTGATTATCCCGAATTCGATTCTATAAGCGGGCGCATCGTTCCTGTGAAGAACGAGGCTTTTGGGCCGCTCGACAACAAATGGTTTTGCAAGTTCTTGAAGAAGCACGAAAGAAGGCTCCTTGACAACCCTCTTGCGATGTTTTATTCCGAGGCCGGCTCGCTTGTGAATAATGCAGAGTTTGGAATTTACGAGGAACTTAAATCCTATGCATACAAGATTGTGTTACCGGTTACAGGCGGCACCTCGCAGAAAATTCAAGACTATGCTTTCGGGTTTGTTATGCCCACTGATTACGATGCACAATTTTTGCAGGCGGCGCTCCCTATGCGCTGCGACACTCTCTTGACTGTTAGTGATTATTGGCGACAGGCGATGGAGTGCTCCTCTAAAGCAACAGGGCTGTCACCCAATAGCTTTATGGTGCAGTGGTGTATGATGCGCCATATCTTTGGTTTCAAGATAGATGAACACGAGAGTTTCCCCGACTACGCTGCATCTTATGTGGCCGGTACTATGCCATATATCACAAACCCCATAATAAGCCACCACTTTACAAAGGCCTATCGTGAGTTTGTGAAAAAGTTTGAGGTAAAGACGACTCCCGAGGAAAACCTTGCCACCGACCCTGTGATACAACGCATTATAGCTCCATACAAAGGCAATGTGCTTTTCCTCGATTTCTGGAATATGGGATGTGGCCCATGCCGTGCAGGAATGATGGAGCAACGTAATTTCATAAAGGATATGCAAGGGAAGCCCGTAAAGTTCCTGTATATCACCGAGGATAAATACCGCGAGGCTTCGGAGGAGTGGCTCGGCAAAACATATATAGAGGGCGAACACATATATATAAGCAGTGCCGATTGGGAGTACCTACAAGCCAAACTCAGTTTCATTGGCATCCCATTCAGTTGCATAATAGACAAAGATGGAGTATTGCACCGCGATATGAACCACACTATGGTGCTTGAATACCTGGAATGAAATGTATATGTAAATCCTTATAAAAACACTATGATACAATGAAAAAACTATTTTTAACCCTCATCGTTGCATTTGCCACCGTATGTGGCTTTGCACAGGAAAAAATTTTGGACAATATATAACAAGAGACCTTGATGTGTTTGAAAACCTTATAAAAGCGTTGTAATATTACATATTGAGTTCAGAGCCCCTGCAACATTGCGTTGTAGGGGCTTCTTGTTTTTATTGTCTGCCTCTTTCTAAAAGTTTTTCCCGATAAAATGCTGAATCGTTATGGCTACGGCAGATGGCAATACTTTGTAGGTATTGCCCATCTGTCATTTGCCATTGTTTCAAACCTCTGACCCTGAGATAATCTTCGTAGTCAACCAAAAAATCCTGTAAACTGACCTTTGCTACATTCAGTAGCTTTAGCTCTGTTTCGGACGAATTGTCCTTGCTGTGCAACCCTCGACTATATTCTGCTTCCCAGAACGCGCCGCTTGCAACATCTGGTCAATGGTGCGGTCACCCACGGAAAGGAACTTGCGTGCGAAAAGGAATGTGGCATCATATACACATTCGGCCTTTTGGTACGCAATAAGATTGCGGTATGCTCCTTTCTGTGCTAAAAAGTCTTTCGCTGGCATAGTTTTAAGGGTTTAGGGTTGCTATGGTGACCAGGATAACTAAGATTTCTACGTAGTCACCCTAGAAACCCTAGTTATCCTGGTCACCATAGCTATTCTAGTTGCCTTACTTGTCATTGTTCATCTCCCTGATGTCAACCTCGTCCTCCTTTGCTTCGCCAAGCAGGTGCTTGCTGAAGAAGTCGGCCATCTTCCAGAAGAAATACTCGTCCTTGCTCTCGAAACCGTGTCTGTCACCAGGGAGGTAGAGCATTTCAAAGCGCTTGTTTGCACGGATGAGAGCATCAACTACGCGTGTGGTGTTGGCTGGATGAACATTGTTGTCCATATCTCCAGTCACCAAAAGCAAGTGACCCTTTAGGCGGCCTGCGAGTTCCTGGTTGGTGCTTATCCTGTACGAGAATGTTGTGTCCATCTCTACAACTCCATCCTTGCCTTTCTTCTCCTTGATATTCTCTGTAATACCATGGTGCTTTTCGCTCCACCAGTTGTTGTATATGCGGTTATCGTGGTTACCGGCACATGAAACTGCAACCTTGAAGAAGTCGTTGTATGTGAGTATTGCTGCTGTTGACATGAAACCGCCACCAGAGTGTCCGTGTATACCAACCTTCTCCCCGTCGATGTAGCTATGGCGTGCGATGAGCTGCTGTGCTGCAACTTTCTTGTCGGCAAGACCATAGTCGCGAAGATTACCGTAGCCAAAGTTGTGATACCACTTTGAACGGTTGGGGTGTCCGCCGCGGTTTCCTACAGTTATTACGATGAATCCCATCTGTGCAAGGCGGTCAATGCGGTTCATGCCGCTCGACCAGCTCTCGTTTACAGCCTCGGTCTGTGGCCCGGGATATACATATTCAATAAGAGGATAGCACTTGGTAGAGTCAAAGTCGAAAGGCTTGTACATGACACCGTGCAGGTCGGTTACACCATCGGCTGCCTTTACTGTAAAACGCTCGGGGAACTTGTAGCCGGCTGCGAACAACTGTGATAGGTCGGCTGTGCCAAGTTCTACACTCTTCTTACCGCGATTGTTGTATACATAGTTTACAGGTGCGGTATCTACGCGCGATGATGTCACAACAAAAGCCTCTCCATTAGCTGCCGGAAGGAATGTACTGTTCATGTCGCTCTCGTCAATCTGCTTAAGGCCGCTGCCATCAAAGTTTACGCAGAACAAGTGCATGTAGTATGGATTCTCACCCTTGTTGTAACCGCATGCTGTAAAGTAGATTTTCTTCTCCTTCTCGTTTACGGTAATGACATCCTCAACATGGTAAGCACCTTCGGTAATAGGGTTTACAAGTGTACCATCGGCATTGTAGAGGTAAAGCATTGCCCAACCTGTGCGCTCCGACCACTGTATGAACTGTTTGCCATTGTTTACAGGATATATCGGTTTGCTCTCGATACTTGTATTCATCTCCTCGTGTACAATCATCTTTGTAGAGTCAAGGTTCAAATCGTAATAGCATACCTCAATCTTCTTCATATCGCGGCTGATACGCTCGAAGTAGAAACCGTTTTCGTTACCGAGCCAAATGGCTTTTCTTGGGTTCTCATATCGTGTGAGGTGTGAGCCTGGTTTGCTGAACAGGCCTATACGCTGCTGCTTGAACTGCTCTACGTATATTGTCTTGCTTGTCTTGTTCTCAAAGTCGAACAGTTCTACCGTAGTCTTTGGAGTCTCCTCGCCCGGCATCTGGTAACGGTAGGTCTCCAGTGTGGGGCGTGGGCTGCTCAATGAGTTGATGACCCACATCTTTGACAGAATAGAGTCTGCACGGTGTGTCATTACAAAGTGGCGTGAGTCGGGGCTCCAAAGTGCATATACGTGGTAGCGTTTTGTGCTGTCGGGCTTCTCGTCGAGCGAGTGGCGAGCATAACACCAGTTAGGGCGTCCGTTGAATGTGAGCTGGTGTTCGGTAATTGTAGTGTCCTTGTCCCAATAGCGCAGTTTGTCCAAATCCTCGCGCGACATGTACCACAGATTGTAGTTCTTCTCATAGATGGCGAACTTACCGTCGGGCGATACGTTTGCCCATCTTGGGTATACCGGGTACAGGTCTTCAATCTCGTCCTTTGTGCGCTCAATGAGTTCGCCGGTCTTCATGTCATATTCAAAGTAGAAGGTTTTTTTCTCCTTCTTTCCCTTGTTCTCCTTTATTTTTGTACTGTCGTTGCGCTCGTGACGTGGGAGCAGCTTGTCGACCTCCTTGTTCGATATTACATCGAATCTTACATAACGTCCCTCGCGTATATTGCTGTTTATGTTTACGGGGGCGTGCAATGCGTCATAGGGGTCGCCGGTACGCACAGTAATCTCCTTGGCAATCCAATCCATATCCCACAGTTCCTTGCGTGTTCCCTTTACAGCGTCAACAACGTAGAAGTTGCGGCTGTCGGTGTCGCTCCACGAGTATATGAACTGCTTGCCGTCGGCGAACCAAATGGGCTGTACTCTTGTCTGCTTTACCATGCGCGAAATCTTTCTTGGAGAGAAACGCTCGGCAAGTGCATAATTGGGTTTAATACTGCTTTTTTCTTGCGCTCCGGCTGTTGTGAACAGGAGAGGCAAGGCCATCAGTAAAAGTAGTTTTTTAATCATAGTCTATATTGTTTTGTATGTTATTTCCGGTGATTAAAACGCGATGGCTCCTTTTTGTGGGGAGCCATCGGCTTTATATCATTTCTCTTTCTTTCCAATGTGGAGAGTGTCAAGAATCTTGCGGAATCCACGTCGCTTGCTTATATCAATTTTGGCAATGCCTCCGGTCGATGTCTCCTTGTAGAGACTTGGCAGGTCGTGGCCTGTCTCCTTCATTACCTCTACAATGCGGTCATAGTCAATTTTGTGCTTGCCGTCAGATAGTGCCGCGTATGTGCATGCATCGAGTGCGCGTGACGCTGCAATTGCATTTCTCTCGATACATGGAACCTGTACAAGTCCGCAAAGTGGGTCGCATGTGAGTCCAAGATGGTGCTCAAGTCCCATCTCGGCCGCATATTCTATCTGGTTTATTGTACCGCCAAACAGTTGGCATGCAGCCGCAGCCGCCATGGCACATGCTACGCCAATCTCTCCCTGGCAACCTACATCGGCACCCGATATCGATGCATGTTCCTTGGCTACGTTTCCAAATAGACCAGCTGTTGCAAGAGCGCGCAGAATACGTGCGTCGGAGCAGTTGTGCGATACCGATAGGTGATAGAGTACTGCCGGCAACACGCCGCTGGAGCCGCATGTAGGTGTTGTGACAATGGTACTGCCGCTTGCATTCTCCTCGCTTGTTGCAAGTGCGTATGCATATACCCTTGCCTTGCTGCTCACTGCGGCACTGTACGATTGCGATTTGTTCATGTATGTGTTGGCCTTGCGCTGCAGTCCAAGTCCACCGGGCAGTACGCCCTCGTTCTCAAGTCCGCGTTTGATGGTGCTCTTCATGGTCTCCCATACTTCGGTGAGGTAGTCCCATATCTCAGGGCCTTCATATTTCTCTACATACTCCCAGAATGTACAACCGGTTTCGTCGCACCAGTCCATGACCTCGTGTATTGTGGTCAATGGATATATGTCCTCCTCGTTTTTTGTGGTGTTCTCGTTGGCAAGTTCGCCTCCGCCAATACTGTAAATTGTCCAGCTGTCTATAACTTTATCGTCCTTTATACCCTCAAAGAACATTCCGTTAGGGTGGAATGGGAGGAAAGTCTTGGGCTTCCACACAATTTCGAGTTTGGCAAGCGGTTCAAGAACCTTGATTATAGCCTTGTCGGTCATGTGTCCTTCGCCGGTAGCAGCAAGACTACCGTAGAGAGTTACTCTATAGCTGTCTACATTAGGGCAACGTTCTGCAAAAATCTTTGCAGCGCGGTTTGGTCCCATTGTATGACTGCTCGATGGACCAAGGCCTATCCTGAATAGTGAACGTAGTGATTTCATTTTGTTTATTGAATTGGTTTTGCAGAATTGCTTCTGTCATTATGTCTTTTCTGAATTAATAGCGCGAAAATAGTATTTTCCTTTGATTTATACCATTTTCGTGTGTTATGATTTTTCAAATTATATTTAAATATTATTCTCCGGCAATACCGGAATAATTAAAGCGATAATATAGCAGTTGACCCAATGTTGACATTATTCGCGAATTTGTCATTCCTGACCATTCCTTAATGTAAAAATTAAAGAGGTTTTCGATGAGCGCAGCGAACCAGCGGTCGACGCCCGTAGGGGCCAAAGTCAATAACTGGATGTGAACCGAAGGTCGACGCCCGTAGGGGCTAAAGTCAATGGATCTCATAACCACGCAGAACAGAGATACTTCGCTTTGCTCAGACGTGTTGTTGAGGGCTTGCCCGAAAAATGACAGGGACCGCCGGGTCAACACCTATATTATTACCATAATCAATGACCTTTATTAAGGTTTGGACTGTTTCATTTCTTCAGTTTCTTTTCGTCAATCGCACGCTGCAACAATCTCTCTGTTGCTTTGTCCAAGGACGGTACTGTAGAAGGTATTACGAAATCTACATTTTCGGGCTTGAACTTCTTTTCTTTCTTGTATTCTTCCTTGGTCAGGTAGTCGTAGTCTACAACGTACATTTCAATGGTCATACGTACCATGACCGGTTTGTCCGTTTGCAGTGCCAAACGTAAATATTTGCCTTTGCCAACTGCCTCGATTACAAAACTGGCCTCTATCAGGTCTTTAGGGAGATACATACCTTCGTCATTGACGCGATAGACATGTGTTTCATAGAGCTGGTTTATATCCATCGTAAATCCTACAAGTTTAAAAGGCCATGGCGACGTGCTGTGTCCTTTTTTTTCGGCCAATAGATCCACTATGGTAGTGAATGTGTTGGCATTCTGTCTCTGAATGAGTGATTTTCCCGATTTTCCGGCAACTTCGTATAGCTTTGTAGGCGTATCTTGATTTTTGAACGATTCAGGGGTTTTAACCGGGTCGTCACTCAGTTCAAGAATGCTTATCATGGATGTTGGTTTCTTGACAACTTTTATACTGTCCCGTTCTGCCACCTTGTGACGTCTGATACAACGGCCGCCAAGCAATTTGACGGATGTGCTGCCACTGAACTTGGAATCTTTAGTGGCAGGGACGAAACGGGCTGCCATATGCTCTGTGAATTCTGTTAAGGTGTCAGTCTTGGAAGTTACACTGAAGTGTTCCCTTATGTATAAAGTCTGTTTCAGGATATTGCGTTCTGCAGGGACTATCACCACCTCTTCCAACTCATACTCCTTTGGAGTCATCTCCCAGGCCTTGTTCTGTGGACGTTCTATAATAAGTGGCTCATATCCCAGACAACGTATTGTAATAGGGTATGCCGATTCGGGAATTTCTGTAAATTCGCCATCGCTCAATGTGAATCCTACCATATTGCCGGATGCGTCTAATATAGAAGCGGCCGAAATGGGTGAATGGTCTGTTGCGTCAATAAGACGTTCCTGTGCATAGGCTGCCGTAGACAGGAGCAATGTGGTTATTACTAAAATAAATGTATGTCTCATAATGGCTTTTTTGTTAGTTGATAATACAAATATATTGATATTTGTCAAACTGACGAATCATTCCTGTTTGAAATGACCATGAAATGCAAAAAAAAAAGTAAATTTTAATTTTACAGTTTTTTTTGTTGCGATAACAAGCAATTACTATAAATTTGTAATTTATATAAAAATAATAAAATTATGTGTTCTAAACGGTGTAAGTCAAGTAAGGTGGAGCAAGTTACGAATACCGACAGTAAGTTCTGTCTTAATTGCGGTGTCCAGCTCAATGGTCAATTCTGCCATGCTTGTGGTCAGGATTCCACCAAAAGCAATTCAACAGCCCGAAGCTTTGTGCTGGAATATCTAGGTAATGCTCTTCTGTGGGATCCAAAACATATTAGGACAATCTGGCACTTGATTAGCCGTCCCGGTTTTCTTACCAAGGAATTCCTTTCGGGTAAATATGTCTCTTATGTCCACCCTCTTAAGTTGAACATGTTCATACTGTTTGTGTTCATTACGGTTTTTCTGTTGTTTTCGAGCCGTGAAAGACTTAACAGCCCTGTACAGGAAATAGCTGATGATGAGGGCATGCTTACGGTGCTTCATTTGGAGACATTGAAGGAAGATCCCGCTTTTGTCGCAAAATTGGCAGATAGCCCGCGTGATACGGTGCGGTTGCATGCTCCATTGCTGTTGGCCGAAAACCACCCGGATATTTTAGGTTGTGTCGAGGTCGTTGAAAATGCCGAGAATGATTCCCTTGATAAATGGGTTGCCGTTATTCCGTCGTTGCTTGTAGAAGAGAATATTGTTGTTCCAGTCACCGATGGTTACTACCGCTTCAACATTGATTCGGATAAAAACGTTCAGGATATTTTGCTTGTCGTTGATGTGTGGAAAAAACTGGTGGATCTTACAACCGATTATTTCCCAATGTTTGTGTTGCTGACAACACCTTTCCTCTCGCTTTCTATGCGTCTTGTGCAGCGCAGGAAAGAGTATCCAAGAATAAATTATTTTATATTCTGTTTACATTATATTGCCTTCCTTGAACTGCTTATGCTGTCTATATACTTGGTTTATCTTGTTGCGGATCCTCCAATGTGGGCAATGCAAACATTTTGGACAATAACTTCATGTGTCTATCTGACTATGGCTTTCCGTAATGTATATGGAATAAATTTATGGATTAAAGCTTTGGCAAAGGCAGTGTGCCTTAGTCTGATATACTCTATGATTATACTGCTGCTGTTGGTATGCAATTTATTTGTTTCATGTTTCATTGTGCTATTAAATTCAGGGTATCTAAATGACATCTAAACAG
>JAFZFM010000084.1 GCA_017555865.1 Bacteroidaceae bacterium | reverse complement strand
CACTCGACACGTTGTACTGCTTGTCTGTATGGAATGTTTTCAAGGATCATCGCGCTTTCTAATGAATCGCCGCGGAGATAACCGCGTTGCTTCCCGAAAGCGAGTGCAAAGGTATAGCTTTTTTCTGAACTACCAAACAAAATATATCTTTTTTTTCGAAAAAATACAACTTTTTTACGCCTATCGTCAAACCTATGCACAATTATTGTATTTTTTGAACATTTTACACAAAAAATACACGTCATGTACAGTACTTTTATTTTCTAAAGAAAAAACAAAAAGTTGCAACATTTTTTTGCGCGACTTTACGTTTTGCCGTATCTTTACCATATAATTATTCTATAAGGTAATGGCATACTCAAACAATCATCAATATAAAATTGACCGGGAAACCATCGAACGTATCCTCGACAGTGCAAAAATAGAAGAGGTTGTGGGCGATTTCGTAACATTAAAGAGGCGCGGAGTCAATTTAATTGGCCTTTGTCCTTTCCACAATGAGAAAACCCCGTCATTCACAGTTTCACCGGCAAAGAACTACTGCAAGTGCTTTGGATGCGGCAAAGGAGGCAACCCCGTTCATTTTATAATGGAACACGAACAGCTGAGCTATTACGACGCGTTGAGATGGCTGGCAAAAAAATACCATATAGAAATAAAGGAGCGGGAACTCACAGATGATGAAAAGCGAGAAGAGAGCATGCGCGAAAGCATGTTTGTTGTAAACCAGTATGCATTGCAGCACTTCTGCGACACTCTGCACGAGAACGAAGAGGGAAAAGCTATTGGCCTGAATTATTTCCGTCACCGTGGCCTGCGCGATGAAACAATAAAGAGATTCTGCCTTGGATACTCACTCGAGAAACGCGACTCTTTTGCCACAAAAGCTGTAAAAGCCGGATATAACCCCGAGATAATATCAAAGACCGGTGTATGCTACACCACCGATGACGGACGACTGGTAGACCGTTTCTGGGGAAGGGTAATTTTCCCCGTCCACACAATATCGGGCAAAGTAGTTGCATTCGGCGGACGCATTCTGCACAACAACGCAAAGGCCGCCAAATATGTAAACTCACCCGAAAGCGAGATATACCATAAGAGCGACCATCTTTATGGCCTGTACTTTGCAAAACAGTCGATAGTACAGAAAGATCACTGTATACTTGTCGAGGGATATCTTGATGTAATTTCAATGCACCAGGCCGGAATCCAGAATGTGGTCGCCTCATCGGGCACATCACTTACCACCGGACAGATAAAGCTGATACACCGATTCACGAACAACATCACCCTGCTCTACGATGGCGACAAAGCCGGAATAAAGGCTTCGTTGCGAGGAATAGACATGTTGCTGGAAGAAGGAATGAACATCAATGTAGTACTGCTACCCGAAGGTGAAGACCCCGACAGCTATTCACAAAGCCATTCAACCGAAGAGGTCGAGCAATACATAGAGCGCAACAAAGTAAACTTCATACGTTTCAAGACAAATCTGCTTCTCGACGAAGTTGGCGACGATCCCATTCGCCGCGCAACACTTGTCGAAGACATAGTAAAGAGTATTGCAGTTGTGCCAAACGATATACTACGCAGCGAATATATAAAGAAATGTAGCGAAATGCTGCAGGTCAGCGAGCAGCTACTTGTAAAGGGTACTGCAAAGATTCGCATGCAACACGCCGAGGAGCAACAAAAACGCAGCGACAACGCAGCTCAGCAACAGAGCGACAGCGGAAATAACACCGACGAATTCAAGCAGAATATAATAAACAGCTACACAAGCAACCCACTCCACATAAAGGAGAGGGGGATAATACAGTTCATACTGAAGAATGGTAACAAACTGCTTCAAGTCCCCGAAGACAAACAGAATGGCACACCCTCATTCACCGAGAGTGTAATATCACACTTGCACTACTCTTTTGAAGAAGACGGAATTGAATTCTCGAACCCGCTATACAATAAGATATTCAAGGAGGCTGTAGAACATGCCAACGAACAGAATTTCTGTCCCGAGAGATATTTCATGGCACACCCCGAACACGAGGTATCACAACTCACAGCAGAACTGTGCGGTGAAAAATACCTGCTGAGCAAGTTCTTTGCCGGACAGAACAATGACGAGCGCAACGAAAATGCGATTATGTTTGAACAGACCACACGACTTGCAATAGCATACAAGCAAAGCATTGTGGATGACATGCTGAAGCAGACCATGAACAGGCTCAAGGACCCGGAAGTGCTGGCCAACCCTGCCGCAATGCAGGAAGCCATGGAAGATTTCAAATTCCTGAAAGAGACACAACGCGCACTGAACGAGGTATTGAAAGGCTACGGATTCGGCAACATTGCAATGAATGTTTAGTAATTAAACATCGCTAGCACGAGCAGTGATAAGTCGCACGAAGCATAGACGAAGTTTATGCCGTGCGGGTCACGAAAAGCGAGTATTGGCAATATCCCTAAAAAACATCGCCAAAGTTTGTAGCACACAATGTATGATTAACCGCAGTTTTCACCTCTCCGTTTTCACCTTTCCGTTTTCCGCTTGCGACGCGCGTACGCGTATATTAATAAGGTATAAAAACAGGTTGCACCGTTTGGTGCAACCTGCCTTATTTTTGTGCTGTTATGTCATTTCGACGATTGTAAATGAGGAGAAATCTCTTAATCTGTTTTTAGAGTTCTCTCGTCGCTTCACTCAGTCGGGACGACAGAGTACGCAAGGGGTGAACAGCCCATTAAGACCGAGAAGCAACTTAATGTATCACTTGTTGCGCAGCAAGTTCATGAATTCTTCGCGAGTTTTGGCCTGGTTGAACGCTCCGCAGAAATCGGACGTAGTTGTAACGGAATTCTGTTTTTTGACACCACGCATTTGCATGCATAGATGCTGTGCCTCAACAACCACCATAACGCCAAGCGGATTAAGAGTCTTCTGTATACACTCTTTTATCTGCAGCGTAAGCCTCTCCTGCACCTGCAAGCGACGTGAGAATACCTCTACCACACGGGCAATCTTACTCAAACCTGTTATATATCCGTTTGGAATATATGCCACATGAACTTTGCCAAAGAATGGCAAAATATGATGCTCGCACAACGAATAGAAATCGATATCTTTCACTATCACCATCTGGCTATAATCTTCCTTGAACATAGCCTTGCGCAGAATAGTCTCAGGATCCTCGTTATATCCCGATGTTGTATCGAGTATTGCACGTGCCACACGTTCGGGAGTATTCAAAAGCCCCTCACGCTCCACATCCTCGCCTATATATCCGAGCATTTTGCTACAGCACTCCATGAGCCCCTCTATCCGTTTCTCTCTTTCCTCGCTCTCCATTTTATTTTAATAAGGCAGGTTAATCAAACATTTTCTTACAGAAATCTCCTTGAACTTTTTTGTTCCTTTGAGCCTGTACATTACAGCCTCAGCCTCTTCTCGGGTACGGTAGTCTCCATAAAGACAAGAGCGTACAGGAGGATCAAAGACAACATAAACCTCGGCACCCGGGAAATTATTACGCATAAATGACGCCATGGCATTCGCCTCATCACGCGCCTGACGCGAATTGTTACCCGAATAGACCAGGACACGATAACCCTCGACCTGAGTAGCCTTGCCGTCAATGGTTATCATTGAACCCATAAGGCGCGCAAGCGATTCGGGCTGGTTAACCCTAACAAAACCCTTGCCTGCAACATCCTTCTCAAGTTCATTCACAATGTTGCTCTGTGCTCCCGCACAGAGAGCACAGAACAACATTGAAATAATAAATAAAATTCGCTTCATTTATTTACTTGAAAGCATCGATGATACCCTTGAAATCGGCAACCTTGAGAGCTGCACCACCAATAAGACCGCCGTCTACGTTAGGATTAGCGAACAACTCTTTTGCGTTGCTTGGCTTGCAGCTACCACCATAAAGAATAGAAGTGTTCTCAGCAACCTCATTGCCATACTTCTCGGCAATTGTAGAGCGAATGTAAGCGTGAATTTCCTCGGCCTGCTCAGGAGTAGCTGTCAAGCCTGTACCAATAGCCCATACTGGCTCGTAAGCAAGGATAATCTTTGAGAAATCCTCGGCAGAAAGATCGTAAAGCGAACCTGCGAGCTGCTCATACACAACCTGGTTCTGGATACCCTGGTTACGCTCCTCAAGAACTTCACCGATACAGAAGATTGGTGTAAGACCGTTAGCAAGAGCAAGCTGTACTTTCTCCTTAAGGATCTCAGCTGTCTCACCATAGTAAGCACGACGCTCTGAGTGGCCAAGGATAACATACTTTGCACCAGTAGAAGCAACCATAGAAGCAGAAACCTCACCTGTGTAAGCACCAGATACCTTATCCGCGCAGTTCTCGGCACCAACACCAATGATAGCCTCGTCAACGATAGGAGTTACAGAAGCAAGGTGAATGAAAGGTGTGCAGATT